>NZ_RZSF01000022.1:0-40258 GCF_004023325.1 Mesorhizobium sp. M1A.F.Ca.ET.072.01.1.1
GGCCGTCAACTAACCATAAGAGAATTCGGCAAAGCCTCAGACCTGCACTCGCTGCCGGAGCGCGCGTGCTGCAGCGACCATGTTCACGAGGGCAGGGCGGACCTCCTCCCAATTGCGTGTTTTAAGGCCACAGTCGGGGTTTACCCAAAGTTGACCATCAGACAAGCGCTCGCGGGCAAGCATGAGGAGGGCCGAAATCTCGGCGACTTCCGGAACGCGCGGTGAGTGGATGTCATAGACTCCGGGACCGATTTCGTTGGGATATTTAGAGCTCGTAAAGGCGTCCAGCAGGTCCATTGCCGAGCGCGATGTCTCAATCGAAATTACATCCGCGTCAAGCTCAGCGATCGCGTCGATGATCTCGTTGAACTCCGAATAGCACATGTGGGTGTGGATCTGAGTCGAGTCCTTTACACCTGTTGAAGCGATCCGGAAACATTCGACCGACCAGTCGAGATAGACCTTCCAGTCGCACTTGCGCAGCGGCAAGCCTTCGCGAAACGCAGCCTCGTCGATCTGGATCATCCTTGCGCCGGATCTTTCGAGGTCCGTCACTTCATCGCGAATAGCGAGCGCGATCTGGCGGCAGACCTCGGAGCGGGGTACGTCGTCGCGAACAAAAGACCAATTGAGAATGGTCACTGGACCTGTGAGCATTCCCTTCACAGGCTTTTGCGTAAGTGACTGGGCGAATTGCCACCAGCGCACCGTCATCGGATTGGGGCGCGATACGTCGCCGAAGATGATGGGGGGACGCACGTAGCGCGACCCATAGCTCTGCACCCAGCCATGTTCGGTGAAGGCGAAGCCGGAAAGTTGCTCGCCGAAATGCTGTACCATGTCGTTTCGTTCGAACTCGCCATGCACCAGCACGTCCAGCCCGATCTCCTCCTGCCAGCGAATAGCAGCCTCGGTCTCCTTCTTCAGAAAGGTTTCGTAATCGACATAGCTGAGCTGGCCCTTCGCGTGAGCGGAACGCGCTTTGCGCACCTGAGGCGTCTGCGGAAAGGATCCAATGGTCGTCGTCGGGAACGGCGGCAGGCCGAGCGTGCGGGCCTGGACCCTGGAACGCTCGGCAAATGCGCTCTTTCGTTGCTTCATAGCGCCGTTGATGTCGGCGATCCGCCCTTCAACGAGCGGGTCATGGACCTTCGTGGATGTTGCGCGACTCGAGGCAGCCTCGCTAGAAGCTTTCAACTCGCCAGCCACGGCATCTCTACCTTGGGACAAGGCCCGGGCGAGGATAACCAGCTCGTCGGTCTTCTGGGCCGCGAAGGCGAGCCACGACCTGATGTTCGCATCCAGTACCGTCTCCATACGCAAGTCTATCGGCACATGCAGCATCGAGCATGAAGGCGCGATCTCGACTCGGTCCAAGGGCCAGCCCGCGACGATCGGCTTGATGCGGTCGAGAATGGCAGTGAGATTCGCGCGCCAGACGTTGCGGCCATTGATCAAGCCAAGCGATAACACCAGATCCTTAGGCGCGAGCCGACCAGCCGTCTCCAACTGCTCGGGAGCACGCGAGAGATCAAGATGCAGGCCGGCCACAGGCAGCGATATCGCCGTCTCGAGATTGTCCCCCAGCGGCCCGAAGTAAGTAGCCAGCATGATCTTCAGCTCGGGCGCGGCCTTCGACAGCTGCCCATAGGCAAATTCAAGTGCGGTTCGTTCGTAGGGGTTTAGATCGAGCACGAGCGCTGGCTCATCGATCTGCACCCAATCGGATCCCGTAAATTTTAACCTCCGCAGGAGTTGCTCGTAGACGGGCAGAAGCCGCGGCAGGAGCGCGAGGGGATTGAAACCTTCGGCAGGTGACTTCGCGAGCTTGAGAAAAGTGACCGGTCCAAGGATGACCGGGCGTGTATGAATGCCCAGGGCTTTAGCCTCGAGGAAGTAATCAACCGGTTTGGTCGACGAGAGTGTGAACGCCTGATCGTCCTCAAGTTCCGGCACAATGTAATGATAGTTGGTGTCGAACCATTTGGTCATTTCCATCGCGGTTAGGGCAGGGCAAGCCGCATGCTCCCGACCAGAGTCGCAATTTCCCGTCTGACCTTGGTTGCCGCGGGCCATAGCGAAATAGATGTCGAGTGGGACCTCGCCGCCATTCCATGCGTAGCGGGACGGCACGGCGCCGACCATGGCGGCGGTGTCGAGTACATGGTCGTAGAGCGAAAAGTCGTTCGACGGGATTTTCGACACACCGCGATCGCGCTGCTCTTCCCAGTTCGCGACACGGAGCGCCTTTGCCGTCGCGAGAAGCTCGGCGGCGCAAGATTTTCCGGACCAATAGCTTTCAAGCGCGAATTTCAATTCCCGCCTGCGACCGATACGCGGCACACCAAGCGTTGCTACAGGAATTTGCTGAGAGAGAGTCATGCGATACCCCGATGGTTGGGGCGTGGGGGACAACGAAGGCGCCAGTAGGCCGGTACGAACGCCGGGCTGCAGCGGCCACCGAGACACCCCGCCCGTGGACAATAGTTCGCCGTGGCAGGTCTCCTGGCTCGGGGGTCATAGCCTCTACCCGTCTTCCCGAGGCTGTTCGCCTCAGTGACATGAGTGGGGTCGGCTCGCCTCTAACAGTTGCGGGGGCAGCGCCGGTATCGCACCGGCTTCCCTCTTAGCTCCGCTGCGGCAGCGCCGTACGGAGAACCATGGCTTGGACACAATCACAGCAGTCAGGTCTTTTGTCAACATCGCATAAAGAAATCTTTATGTCATTATGTGAATGCACTTTGTACTGTCGCAGTGACTTCCAAGTCGCGTGTAGGGAGGAACAAGGAAAAATGCCTAAAAGGGCTTCGGGCTTCATTGCTCCTGAAAACGGTGAGAAGAGCATATTCGTTCATGCCACCGGCAGACTCGCTCAGGACTGAGCACTGCTGATGGAGGGGCAGAAGGTGTTTGTCCAATGCGGGCAGGGTAAGAAAAGCCTGGAAGTTCGGAATATTCGCCTCGCTTAGCCCCATGCGTCGGCCCACCGAAATCGCGCCTCAGGCAAAGCCCGCTGCCGGGAGGAGGTGGCAGCGGGCTCTATTTCGAGTGAGACGCGGGAGGAGGTGCGCCCCGCTCAGCGTCGGCACCACATCTGGGAGGAGTAGATGGCCGACAACATGATCATACCGACAGAAGGGTATATTGCAATGCACAAATTCTATATCGCAGTTGCGAAATCGTGCCGGATCCGCTTAGTCGAGCCTGAAAAGTCCGGTCAGGCTGCGGCTTTCTTGCGGGCACGCTTGGCAGATGCCGGCGTTCCCAGATACTTCGGCTTGCGGCCAGCCAATGCCGAGCTCGCCGTAGCTTGTTCGGCGCCACCAGAGGTCGATGCAACCGCCGGCGAGTGTCACCGAGGTCTACGCCGTCTCCGCTTTTTCCCGAATTGCGTGTGCCGCAGCCACCATGTTCATCAGGACAGGGCGGACCTCCTCCCATCCGCGCGTTTTGAGACCGCTGTCGGGATTCACCCCGCAGTTGACCATCCAACAATCGATGGCGCCCAAGAATGATGAGGTTTAAAATCTCGGCCACTTCTGGGATCCCGGGCGAGTGAATGTCATAGACACCAGCGGCGACCTCGTCCCGGCCTTCGGCCGGGCAAGGACGACCAGCTCGTCGGTCTTTTGCGCCGCGAAGGGGAGCCACGACTTCACATCCGCGTCGAGTGCCGACTCGATGTGCACGTCAATCGGTACATGCAGCATCGAAAGGCTCTGTTGGAATGCCATCGCGCATCTTGGTCCATTTATTCGGTGGATGACTGCTATTCCAACAATCAATTTTACCGTCCCAACAAAATCGTATTAGAGGATCCTGAATTGCAGCGTGGGTATCCCTCGTAGTGATTTGTGCGTCGACTGAGGCTGCCGGAAAAAACGGAGACGGCATGTGCGGGATTGTTGGTATTGTTGGGCAACAACCCGTGTCGGAGCGGTTGGTCGACGCCTTGAAGCGTCTGGAATATCGCGGCTATGATTCCGCCGGTGTTGCGACGATCACCGGGGGCGCCTTGCAGCGCAGGCGCGCTGAGGGCAAGCTCGTCAATCTCGAGACGAGACTGAAGGCAGAGCCGCTAAACGGCTCCATCGGGATCGCCCACACGCGCTGGGCAACCCACGGAGCGCCGACGGAAGGCAATGCGCACCCGCACTTTACCGGCGGTGTGGCCGTCGTTCATAACGGCATTATCGAGAATTTTGCCGAGCTGAAGGAGGAATTGACGGCGGCGGGAGCCGATTTCCAGACCGACACCGACACGGAGGTCGTCGCGCATCTTGTGGCAAGACATCGCCAGGAGGGCATGGGGCGGGGCGAAGCGATGCATGCCATGCTGAAACGCATCAAGGGCGCCTACGCGCTCGCCATCCTTTTTGAGGATGATCCGTCGAGCATCATCGCAGCGCGCAATGGACCACCGCTGGCAATCGGCCACGGCGACGGCGAGATGTTTCTAGCATCCGACGCGATCGCGCTTGCCCCCTTCACGAATGAAGTCACCTATCTCATCGACGGTGACTGGGCCGTAATCGGCAAGGGGGGTGCCGATATCTTCGATTTCGACGGCTACCCCGTAGAGCGTCCGCGTCAGACCTCCATGGCCGCGGCTTATCTGGCCGACAAGGGCAAACATCGCCACTTCATGGAGAAGGAAATCTACGAGCAGCCCGAGGCCATCGGCCGTGTGCTCGCCCATTATGTCAGCTTGATAGAGAATCGCGCCGATCCGGTTCCTAGCTTCGATTTTGCCAGCATTCCAAGCCTGGCGATCTCTGCCTGCGGCACCGCCTACCTTGCCGGACTGATCGGAAAATACTGGTTCGAGCGCTATGCTCGCCTGCCAGTCGAAATCGACGTTGCGTCCGAATTTCGCTACCGCGAGATCCCGTTGTCGCCCCAGTCTGCTGCTCTTTTCATTTCGCAATCTGGCGAAACCGCCGATACGCTAGCCTCGCTGAGATACTGCAAGAAGCTTGGACTGAAAATTGGCGCGATCGTCAATGCCGCCGAATCGAGTATCGCTCGGGAGGCCGACGCGGTCTTCCCGATCCTTGCCGGCCCGGAGATCGGCGTCGCCTCCACCAAGGCCTTCACTTGCCAGCTTGCCGTTCTTGCCGCACTTGCCATCAGCGCCGCCCGGACCCGCGGAACGGTAACCGAAAAGGAGGTGCAGGCGCTGGTCCGAAGCCTTGCCGAAATGCCGCGCATTATGGGCCAGGTCCTGAACAGCATCCAACCTAAGATAGAGCTTCTGGCGCGCGAATTGTCCAAGTATCATGACGTCCTGTATCTTGGCCGTGGCACCAGTTTCCCACTGGCGATGGAAGGTGCGCTGAAGCTCAAGGAGATTTCCTACATCCACGCCGAGGGCTATGCGGCGGGTGAATTGAAGCACGGTCCGATCGCATTGATAGACAAGAACATGCCGGTGATCGTCATCGCGCCATTTGATCGCTTTTTCAACAAGACCGTCTCCAATATGGAGGAAGTCGCCGCCCGTGGAGGGCGGGTTATCCTCGTCACCGATGAAAAAGGAGCAACCGCATCCAAGATGCACACGATCGTGCTGCCACCTGTCGACGAGATTATCGCGCCGATGATCTTCTCGCTGCCCATACAGCTTCTTGCCTATCAGACAGCGGTCATCATGGGCACAGATGTCGACCAGCCGCGCAACCTCGCAAAATCAGTCACTGTCGAATGATTCTGACGCGCTCATAGCCGGGACCGCCCATCGGAAATGCATTTCAAGTGAAACAAAGCGCGTCGCACCGGCACTTGGATGTCGACGAGATGCAGATCAGGGTTCGCGGGCGATGGATTATATCTTATTGCTCTATCGATATTGTGGGCGACCCCACCGAATTCAGCCACGTGCGTTATTTGCCGGCGCCAGTGCGCATAAGGCTAGTCGCATGCTTGAGAATGCGAATGTGGGCGTCCGCGCTTCGACTGATATCAAGATCACCTGAAACTGCCACCGGTAAGTGGCCGCCAATCCGTTTCCGAGTTCCGGCAGCTAGGCCTAGAACGCCAAGGGGAAAACCGCCCTCAACGGGATGCACATGCGACATTTCGAATTGCCTGGGCTTCCCTAACCAGCTTTCTTGGCACACCCCTACAGCAGCCCTGCCTGTTCGGCCTCGCGGCGCAGGTCCTGGCGCGGCCGCGGGCCGATCTGCTGGATCACCAGGCCGGCCGCCAGCGAGCCGAGATCGCCGCAATCCTTGAGGCTGCGTCCGGTCGTATAGCCATAGAGGAAGCCGGCGGCATAGAGGTCGCCGGCGCCGGTCGTATCGACCAGTTCCCTGATCGTGTTTGCCTTGATGGTGACGGTCTCGTCGCCGCGCACAATCACCGAGCCCTTTTCGGAGCGGGTGACGGCGGCGATCTTGCAATCTTTGCGGATGGCGGCGAGAGCGTCCTCGAAGGAAGCGGTCTGGTAGAGCGACTTGATCTCATGGCTGTTGGCGAAAACGATGTCGACCGTGCCCGACCGCATCAGGTCGAGGAACTCGTCGCGGTAGCGGTCGACGCAGAAGGAATCCGACAGCGTCATCGACACCTCGCGGCCGGCGGCATGCGCGAGCCTGGCGGTCTGCCGGATCGCTTCCTTGGCGCGCGGCGGATCCCACAGGTAACCCTCGAAATAGGTGACCTTGGCGCCGGCGGCCTTGTCGGCTTCGACGTCTTCCGGTCCGAGCTCGATACACGCACCGAGATAGGTGTTCATCGAGCGCTCGCCGTCCGGCGTGACGAAGATCATCGAGCGCGCCGTCGGCGGTTCGCCCTTGAGCGTCCTGGTGTCGAAGGCCACGCCCTGGGCATGGATGTCGTGGGTGTAGATTTGGCCGAGCGCGTCGTTCGACACTTTGCCGAAGAAGGCGGCGCGGCCGCCGAAGCTCGCCACGCCGGCGGCCGTGTTGCCGGCGCTGCCGCCCGAGGCCTCGATCGCCGGCCCCATGCGAGTGTAGAGCAACTCGGCGCGTCGGGTGTCGATCAGGTTCATCGCGCCCTTGATGATGCCGTTGGTTTCGAGGAAGGCCTCGTCGCACTGCGCGATGATGTCGACAATGGCATTGCCGATGCAAAGCACGTCATATTCGGGCATCAATGTCTCCGCCAAGAACCCACCCGGCTATCTGGCATGCCGGTCGTCGACCCCGCTGCCCTGAACGAAATTGCTGGAGCAGAAGTGTCGAAGTTCCCTCATAGCTCGACGAGCCCTGCCTCATGCCGCAGGGCGTCGATTTGACTCTTCCCGGCCAAAGTGCCCATAAGTCGCCGTCTTGCGATAGATAGGGCGTAAGAGACCTAGCATTTCGATGATGCCCTTGGGTCTGAGGTCGAGCAGTTCGGGAATGATGCGTTCGATCCGTTCTTCCGCAATTCTTCTCGGCCTAAACGTGTTGACCAGTACAGAGACGGCATTGTCCACGCCGATCGCGTAAGCAATTTGCACTTCGCAGATCTCCTCGAGACCGCTCGCCACGACGTTTCCTGCACAGAGACTGAGCCGTCGAAGTGAGTTCATTTGAGTCCCAGCTGTCGGCCGAACGACACCATTCGAACTCATCCGCGCTGATTTTCTGATCGTTATCGTTTCAGCGCACGGTTAGACAACAATGTTACCCGACTAGTTCCATATAAACTAGTAAAAAACTATGAAAACTCTGTGAAGGATGTAATATTTATTGCGATAGATTTGCCGGCGGGACCGAGTGGCCACAGTTTGTGGTCGCGGCGTGGCTGGGCTTGGGAGTTCCCGCGGCGGCACCGCCTTTTTTGGGCGCTCAAATACCCTGACATGCTTCTCGTGCAGGCACGCTTGCCGCCGCCGAGACTGTTCCCCTTCAAGCGCGCGGCCGACGCCTGCGCTTCGTTCGGCTAATCCGACCAAGATCTAAATCCGCCGGAAGACTGCTGGCCGGCGAACAACTCGTTGTAGCCGCTCGCCACCAATTCCCACGGTCGAGGTGGATGCGCGCCGCATTACGAGCCCGTTCTGGCTTGCAGTCCGGACCGATGCCGAGGATCAGCCGCGCCATCTCCTCGTAGCTAGCGCCATCGGCCGCGCATCCAAAAGTCGCATATAGATAATGAAATGCGCCTTATCGTAAGCAGTCAGGCTGTTCGAGGGACTTCGTCGGACAATCGTCAGAGACTTACCAATTTGCGTTGGCCGATTCGTCATATGCTGACTACCTCATCCCATCGAGGGATCAGGACTTAGCCGAGCATGAGACATATGTTGCGCAGAGCAAATGGTCGCGGTACGAATTATCCATGGGTGACGGACCTTTTTCTCAGCGGTTGATCGCTAGCTTCGATGCGATGTCGGAGCAGTTTCAATTAGCCGCCCGCTATATCATTGAACAACCGCATGATGTCGCGCTGCTCTCTATGCGCGATCAGGCCCGTATGGCCGGAGTCCAACCGGCCACTATGACACGACTGGCGAAACATCTTGGGCTCAGTGGTTATGACGAACTGCGCGAAATCTATGCTGACGCCGTTCGTAGCGGTGACGTCGGCTTTGCTGGAAAGGCAGGCGCGCAGCTAAAGGCGCAAAGGCGAAAAGGCGACGCTGGACTTGCTCGCGAAATTCTTCTTGCGCAAGCATCTGAGATCGGGCAGCTCGCCGAGTCGCCTCAGATTGACGCGATTGTGTCCACGGCGAGACGGCTCGCGTCCGCAAAGTGCGTTTATTGCATCGGCTTGAGGTCGAGCCATGCCATAGTCTGGCATTTGCACTATATCCTCTCTATGATCGGGGAGAAGTCGGTTGTGCTCGATGCAATTGGAGGCATCGGCTCAGATGCCCTGGCCCGGGCAACGCGCAGTGATGTGGTCTTTGCGACAAGTGTTTTCCCTTACACACGCTTGACAATCGAGATCGCGGAGTATGCCCATCAGCGTGGCATTCCCCTCGTGGCCATCACGGACAGCAAAGTTGCGCCCCTTGCTAAAATGGCGGACGACGTCGTCCTTGTTCAGACGAAAAGTCCCTCCTTCCTTCATACGATGACTCCAGCCTTCGCGGTCGCTGAAGTACTTGGCGCGTTGATTGCCGGCCGCGGAGCAGAGGCCGCGCGTGAGGCACTAATACAGTTCGATGCCCATCTCGCGGACTTCAACACTCATCTAAAATCCAGGGCGTGGGCTCAACAAGTCCGCTCACCTCGGATGACCGTATCTGCCTCAGCGGATAACAAGAAACGCAAACCCAATCAGATTTGAGATAGCTCCAGGTAATTGATGCTCCGGACGCACGTTCACGTATTCGGTTCCGACTGATTTCCTCGTCGCGATCGTGCTTCTTGAAGCGGCCGTTGCTGCGCGCGACCGCATTGCCGAACGCGATGAGCAACTGCGAAGAGAGCGCGCCGGGGCCTCATTTCGCATTCAGCCCCTGCAGCCGCAGGCCGACCGGTTCAACCGCAATGTCTTCGGCCGCTCATCCGAGAAGCTGCCACATGCGGCCCTAACTCGAAGATCTCGAGACAGATTTAGCCGTCGGCGTGCCCGATATCGAGCTGCCATCGTCGCTGATGGCGACTAGGTCCGTATGCTCAAAGCCATAAACAATTGCCCGTCCTGCGCGCTGACCGACTATCAGCAACGCCTCGAAAACTCGTTGCTCGGGCATCCAGCGCGGCCTAGTTGATAACCCGCGATATCGCACAGCAAAAATTCAACAAGCTTCAGGACATCCCCTCGCAATTCCAATGCACGTCAATTTTGCCCGCAACGACAGAGTCGAGACAATTGACTCATATGTGCATTTATGAAACAGTTGGTGCGCCTAGAGCGAGAGTGGAGCGTGATGGTCGCGGATGGAAGTCAGTCCTTCGACAATTCTGGAGGGCATAGTGAGCTTCGAAAGCACGCTATGTGAGACGAGTGTATCCTTCTCGAGCGCGTCGCCCGAAAGCGCAGGCATATCGCCGTCATCTCTTAGGCGCGCCGTCGAGACTGCTCGGGTCTGGGGGGACCAGGGCCACATCGTGGGCGCGGTGATGCTGGTGCTCCGCCACGATCAAGTCGTGTTGCACGAGGCGGTCGGCTGGAGCGACAGAGAGCGCCAGCTTCCCATGAAAACCGACACGATCTTCATGATGCGTTCAATGACGAAGCCGCTCGTCGGCACGGCCATCCTGATGTTGCAGGAGGAGGGGCGGCTAAAGCTCCGGGACAGAGTGTCCACGTATCTCCCGGCATTTAATAATGAGCGTTCCCGCGAAATTACAATCTACCAGCTTCTAACCCACACCTCTGGAATCACCGGCTCGATCGTTGAGAACCACGGGCCGCGATACGCCTCATTACGGGAGGCGGTTGATAAGGTCGGTCTCAAAGGGCCTGAGCATCCCCCCGGTACGCGATACGAATATAGTGATCCGGGATCGAGCACGCTTGGAGCGGTTGTCGCTGAGGTCTCCGGAATGCCTGCCGAAGATTTCATCAGGACCCGAATTTTGGAGCCCATTGGAATGGGCGACTCTTTTCTGGATTTCAAGCTGCGGCCGGGCGATCCACGCGCAGGACGTGTGGCCGCAAGCTACCGCAGGGAGAACGGCGAGAGTGGCTCCTGGATCAAGTCCTGGGACAACACGCAACCGGAGGAAGTGCCGTTTTTTCGTGCTTCCGGTGGCCTTTTCGCCCCGGCTATTGATTACGCGAAGTTCTTGTCCTGCATGCTGCACGGTGGGCGCCTGGCGAATCGCCGCTTGCTGTCGGAGGAGACCGTCAGACTTGCGACGAACCCGAGTTCGCTGTGCAAAGAGTACGGTCTCCAGTGGGAGATTTTCGGGGACAAGGTTTTTGGGCACGGTGGATTTCAAGGCACTTTATCCTGGGTTGATAAAGCGCATGACCTGATTGGCCTCTACTTGACGCAGTCGGAACAGACGGGGAATGCCACGCGCCCAGAGTTCAAGAGGCTGGTGGAGCGCGCAATCGTGAAATAGGCGAGCCGATCCGCTCGGAAGGCTTGGCCCTGGAGAGCGGTCCTCACAAAAGCGTGAACGCGACTACTCAAACAGGGAGGAACATATGCAAATTTCTCGACGCGATCTCATCAAGCTGAGCGTATCGGCCGGAGCCGCTTTATCGAACCCGTCTATCCTGCGGGCTCGGGCGGCTTCAGCCGGCACGCGCGAAGTTCGCTTGGCGCTGGATAGTGTACCCTCGGTTTTCGACCCGCACATTACGACAAGCGCCGATGCCCAATGGCATGGCATGGCCATCTATGATTCGCTCTTTGCGTTCGACTCCAAGCAGGTGGCGCGCCCTCAAATGATCGGAAACTGGGGCGTATCGGAGGACAGGTTAACCTATACATTCGCCCTCCGGGACGGCTTGGGCTTCCATGACGGCACCCCCGTCACAGCTGCGGACTGCGTGGCTTCGATTCGCCGTTGGGGCGCGGCGGTCCCAGGTGGAAAACTGCTCATGGAAAGGACCAAGGACGTCTCGAAGAAGGATGACAAAACCTTCACGATCGTGCTTAGGGAACCATTTGAGCTTTTGATCGACGCACTGGCCGTGCCAATACAGTTTCTCGCTGTGATGCGAGAGCGGGACGCCAATCTTCCCCCTACGCAGCAGGTAACTGCCAACATCGGATCGGGGCCGTTCAAATTCAATCACGCTCTCGCCAAGCCTGGCGCGAGCTTCACCTACGACCGCAATGAAAAATACGTGCCCCGCAGCGAGGCGCCCGACGCATTAGCTGGAGGGAAAATCGCAAAAGTTGATCGAGCCATCTGGGAGAACATCTCCGATCAACAGACGGCGGTGGCGGCGTTACAGGCGGGCGAGATTGATCTGCTGCTTACTTGCCCCCCCGACTTCTATTCGGCGATTGAAGGCGATCCCAATCTTCAACTTCAGACGGTACTGGAGGGAGGCTACAATGTCTTTGCGCGAGTGAACTTCCTTCAGCCTCCATTTGACAATGCCAAGGCCCGTCAAGCGCTTCTGCACCTGGTGGACCAGGACGCTTTCCTGAAGGTCATGGCTCCCGATCCAAGATACACCCACCCCGTTACGTCGATGTTCGGCAATGGCTCACCATACTCAAATGACGAAAACACGGGATGGTACAAGAAGGGCGGCGACCCAGAAAAAGCCAGGCAGCTCTTCAAGGACGCGGGATACGCCGGTGAGAAGGTCGTCATCCTTGATTCTACCGACTGGGCTCAGGGCGATGTTTCCGCCCAGCTGCTGGCATCAGAGTTGAAGAAGATCGGCATCAATGCGGAGCTGGCGCCGAGTGATTGGGCGGGGATTGTCGCACGCCGATCTAACAAGGGGCCCATTGAAGGAGGTGGCTGGAACATTCTCATATCGAGTTGGCCCAATGGCGCCTACTCCGATCCGATCGGGATCTCTCTCCTCCAAGCGACTGGCGACAAGGCCTGGTTCGGCTGGCCGAAGAATGACGAATATGAGCAGCTACGCGCCAAATGGGCGGATGTTGCGACGGATGAGCGCAAAGCTCTGGCCCGCAAGATGCAACATCTTTGGTGGGACATGGTCGGATGTGTTTTCCTGGGTCAGGTGGTGTCGCCCTCTGCACGCCGGAAGACACTCACCGGCGTCATAAGCAATGAATTTGGAGTGTGTCCAATGTGGAACATGGAAAAAGCCTGAGCGATGGCTGGCTACATCTTCCGCAGGCTCGTTTCGACCATCGCCGTCATGGCGATGGTCGGAATTTTCGTCTTCCTGCTTTTGAGGTTGGCACCCGGCGATCCGGCGGCCATCATAGCCGGTAGAAACGCCACGCCCGAGGTGGTGGCCGGCATCCGCCAGCAGCTTGGGCTCAACGAGCCTCTCCCGGTTCAGTTCCTACATTGGAGCTGGGATTTGCTAAGGGGGGACTTCGGCACGTCGATCTTTGCCGGAGTACCTGTTATCGAGCTCGTTTCGCAACGGCTTGAACCGACCATTTCGCTCGCAATCCTGACGATGATCCTTGCGGTGGCGCTTGGAGTGTCGTTCGGCATTGTTGCGGCATGGCGAGCCGGCGGGCTCGTCGACCGCGCCCTGACGGCGTTCTCTGCGTTCGGTTATTCGGTCCCGGTGTTCGTCGTCGGCTTCTTCTTGATTTACCTTTTCGCCATCAAAACACATTGGCTCCCCGTCCAGGGGTACGAGCCAATAAGCCACGGCCTTAGACCGTGGTTCGCGCACTTGATTCTACCGACTGTGACGTTGGGTCTTCCATACATTTCTTTCATCGCCCGGGTTACGCGGGCAAGCATGCTCGAGGTCCTGTCGGAAGACTATATGCGAACGGCCGCCGCCAAGGGCGCTTCCTCCTATGCCTTGCTTTTCCACCACGCTCTGAAGAACGCGGGCGCACCGATCCTGACTGTAATCGGCTTAAGCTTCGCCTACTTGGTTGGTGGTGTCGTCATCACGGAAACTGTCTTCAACATCCCCGGCGTCGGGCGTTTGGTGGTCAATGCCATCAACAACCGCGACTATCCGATCATTCAAAGCGTGCTCATCCTCGTTTCGGGACTGTACGTCTTAATCAATCTGGCGGTCGATCTTTCCTACACCCTGGTCGATCCTCGCATCCGGTATTGATATGGCACTTCTCTCCGCACCCGTTGAAACCGTGCCGCCCGGTCGGCTTCAACTATCCCAGTTTCGTCGCCTGGCAAGACGGCACCCGCTAGTTTTTGTGGGCGGCGGCCTCCTGCTGGTTTTTATCATTCTGGCGCTTACCGCGCCGCTCTACGCAGGCGATCCACTGAACCTGGATCCTTTTAAGCGCCTCCAGCCGCCTTCCGCCGAGATGTGGTTCGGCAGCGACAATTTGGGTCGTGATGTGTTTGCACGCACAGTGTTCGGTGCCCGGATCTCTCTTTTCGTGGGATTGATATGTTCGGTTCTTGCGGCTCTGGTCGGCCTTCTGATCGGTGTCCTCGCCGGCTACAACCGCGCCTTCGATAATATCGTCATGCGCGTCATGGACGGACTGATGTCGATCCCGGCGATTCTGCTGGCCATCGCCCTTGTTTCTCTGACAGGCTCCGGGATCGGCATCCTCATCGTCGCGATAACGATCCCTGAGACACCAAGCGTGGCGAGGCTGGTTCGCTCGATCGTTTTGGGGGTTCGCGAGCGACCCTATGTGGAGGCCGCCATCTGCGGCGGCGCGCGCATGCCGAAGGTGCTGTGGCGACACATCCTGCCGAGCACCATTCCGGCGCTGATGGTGCAGAGCGCCATCGTGTGCGCGGATGCAATCCTAGTGGAAGCCGGACTGAGCTTTCTGGGCGCAGGCGTGCCCCCCGAAATTCCTAGTTGGGGCAATATGATTGCAAGCTCTCGCTTGTATCTCGGCATCGCTCCATTGACCGTCTTCGCGCCCGGCATTTGCCTTGCTGTCACGGTTCTCGCCGTCAACCTGCTGGGGGACGGTCTGCGCGATCTGTTCGACCCCCGCGCGGCGCGGAGGCGCTGACATGCTGATGAAGAACGTTATGAAAGATAAATATATCGTGGAAGCCGAGAACGACGTGCTGCTGGACGTCCGCAATCTGGAGACGCACTTCTTCGGCGAAGACAGTGTCACCCACGCGCTAAGCGGCATCAGCTTTCAGGTCAAGAAGGGTGAAACGCTCGGCATTGTCGGCGAATCTGGATGCGGCAAGAGCGTCACCGCTCTTTCGATCCTTCGCCTGCTACCAAAGCTGAGCGCCAGGACGGTTGGTGGCGAGGTCCGCTTTCACGGACGCGATCTCCTGAAACTCTCCGAACGGGAAATGCGAAAAATCCGCGGCGACCGGATTGCCATGATCTTCCAGGAGCCGATGACGAGCCTCAACCCGGTGCATACGATCGGGCGCCAGATCGGCGAGGCAGTTCAGATCCATATGAAAGCGTCCAGCTCGGAGGCCATGGAAAGGGCCAAAGAGATGCTGCGTCTTGTCCGCATTGCAGACCCGGATCGGCGCGTTCGCAATTATCCCCACGAAATGTCGGGTGGCATGCGCCAGCGGGCAATGATCGCAATGGCGCTGGCATGCTCACCGGAACTCCTAATTGCCGATGAGCCGACCACTGCGCTCGACGTCACGATTCAGGCGCAGATACTGAGGCTCGTGCTTGAACTGAAGGAGCGGATCGGCACGGCCGTGATGCTCATCACGCATGATCTGGGCGTCGTCGCCGAGACCTGCCAGCGCGTGATTGTCATGTATGCCGGACGCATCGTGGAGCAAGCGACGGTTGAAGAGTTATTCGCGCGTCCCGCGCATCCCTATACCCAGGGCCTCATGCGGTCTGTGCCTGATCGCCGGCGGGGCCGGCAGCGCCGCCTCGCTGAAATTCCCGGCATTGTGCCAAGCCTGCGCGAACCGATTGCCGGGTGCAGCTTTGCCCCGCGCTGTCCGTTCGCAATCGACGTTTGCCGCGAGAAGGCGCCCTCCCTGCTTGATGTCAAGCCGGGTCACACCGCCGCTTGCTGGCGCTCCGAGGAGGTGATGGGCGCATGAGCGGGCCATTGTTGAGAGTCGAGAATCTGACCAAGCACTATCCGCTTGCTGCGGGGTTCCTGAAGAAGACGATTCCCGTAGTGCGGGCGGTGGAGGATGTGTCCTTCACTGTCGACGCGGGCGAGACGCTCTGCATCGTCGGAGAATCGGGCTGCGGCAAGTCTACAGTCGCACGCGTCCTAATGCGTCTTGCGGAGCCGACGGCCGGGCGCGTGCTAATCGACGGGACAGACATCGCAGGTCTGAAGAAGCACGCGCTTCGCGCGTATCGCCGCCGGATGCAGATGGTATTTCAGGACCCTTACGCGTCATTGAACCCGCGTCTCACCGCAGGACAGATCATCACCGAACCTGTCGAGAATTATGAGCGCCTCAGCCGCAATCAGTGCCAGGCCCTTGCCGCCGGCCTTCTCGAAAAGGTGGGAATGTCGCCGGAGATGATGCACAGGCTGCCGTCCGAATTGTCGGGTGGCCAGCGTCAGCGGCTTGGCATTGCGCGGGCGCTGTCGCTCAATCCCTCGATCATCATCGCCGACGAGGCAGTGTCTGCGCTTGACGTGTCCGTGCAAGCGCAGATCCTGAATTTGCTCATGGATCTGCAACAGAACCTGGGCATCGCTTACGTCTTCATCTCACATGATTTGGGTGTTGTAGAGCACATCGGCCATCGCATCGCGGTCATGTATTTGGGTCGGATCGTGGAGCTTGCCCCCTGTGAGGCGCTGTTCGCCAAGCCGGTCCACCCCTACACCGAGGCTCTGATCGCGGCAGCTCCTGTGCCGGATCCGACGCGATTTCGGCTGGAGGCGGTCGTAGAAGGCGAGGTACCAAGTCCCATTAACCCGCCGACAGGATGCGCTTTCCATCCGCGCTGCCCGCTCGCGGCCGAGCGTTGTCGCATCGAAGTGCCGTCGCTAGTCCCGATTGACGACGGACGCGTTGTGGCCTGTCACGTGCGCGCTCCGGCCGCAAATGGCAAAGCCCAACCAGCGGCGGCACCTGTTGGCACTCCGATGTGCAGCAGTTGAGCAGCAATCAAATCCGAGACAGACCAGAGTCCCACCTCAAATCAAGTTCTTGCGTCAACGAAACCAATTCGAGAAAGCCGTGCACATCATGATGATGAAGAGCGAACGATCTGGGGACTCGAGTGTAACAAATGTTGCGGATGGGAAGGCGTCACCCAAGGACGGTTGCGGCTTCAGAAGTGCTTGCGACAAGCTCCGGAACCACCGACGGACTGCGAGACTGAGATGAGCAAAATTCTACACCGAACAATCAGTGCAACCCTGCCGATCGCCGTGGAAGGAGCGGGGATTTACATTACGGACAACCGAGGGCGCAGCTACATAGACGGCTCTGGCGGGGCAGCAGTTAGCTGCTTGGGCCACAATCACCCAGAAGTTCTTGAAGCCATGAAGGTGCAGATGGGGCGTATCAGTTACGCTCATACTTCGTTCTTTACCACGGACGTCGCTGAACAGCTTGCCGAGCAGCTAATTGAGCTCGCGCCAAGCGGTCTCGATTACGTGTACCTAGTCTCTGGTGGCTCCGAAGCTGTAGAGGCTGCTCTCAAGATGGCGCGCCAGTATTTCGTCGAAATTGGCCAAGCTGAGCGACGCCATATAATTGCACGCCGGCAGAGCTATCATGGTAATACCATCGGGGCTTTGGCAACCGGCGGAAACGCGTGGCGCCGGGCGCAATTCAAACCGATCCTACCAGAGACACATCATGTCTCGCCTTGCTATGCCTACCGCGATATGCAACCGGGCGAAACAGCTGAGGCCTATGCTGAACGCCTTGCTACCGAACTTGAAGCCAAGATTGTGGAGCTCGGAGCCGAAAAGGTCATGGCGTTCGTGGCTGAACCGGTGGTTGGCGCGACACTTGGAGCCGTAGGGCCGGTGGCGGATTACTTCAGGCGCATCCGCCGGATCTGCGACAAGTACGGCATCTTGCTCGTCCTTGACGAAGTCATGTGCGGTATGGGTCGCACCGGGACGACATTCGCGTTCGAGCAGGAAGGCATCGTTCCGGATCTCGTCACTATCGCGAAGGGATTGGGCGGTGGTTTCCAGGCGATCGGTGCGGTGCTTCTCTCGAAAGAGATTTATCGTGCGTTCGCGGAAGGCTCGGGACTGTTCCAGCACGGACATACGTATATCGGTCACCCCGTTGCTGCGGCCGCTGCCAGCAAAGTTGTCGAAATCCTCAAGCGTCCAGAGATCACAGCCAACATCAGCAGAATGGGCGATCGCCTGCAAGCCGCGCTCAATGCCGCTCTCGGTCAATCTCCCTACGTCGGAGACATCCGTGGGCGCGGTCTATTTCGTGGGATAGAAATCGTAGCCGACAAGGACAGTAAGAAACCATTCGATCCAGCTTACAAGGTTCATGCCAGGATCAAGAAGGAAGCAATGCAGCGCGGCCTGATGTGCTATCCGATGGGGGGCACCGTCGACGGCCTGCAAGGTGATCACGTGCTGCTGGCACCTCCCTACATCGTCCAACCCGAGCAGATCGACATGATTGTGGAGCGGCTCGCCGCCGCAATACATAGCGCCGTTGCAAGCTGAGGCTATTTGCCATGAATTTCTCGCCCGAGCCGCAATCGCGATGCCCGCCTTTGGCCGATGAAGACTGGCCGGCAGAAATCGCTGATATGAAGGCCGGTTTCGCCGGAGCACTTAACGTCTACCGAACGATGGCGCGTCACCCGGCGTTGCTCAAGGCATGGGCCCCGCTACGCCAACATATCGTCAAGGACAGCTCTCTGGGCGATGTCCGGTCAGAACTTGTTATTTTGCGATCTGCGTACCGTATGGGCTCGGACTATGAGTGGGTCCATCATGTGAGCCGCGCCCGCGCGCTTGGCATTGCAGATGCACGAATTCAGGGAATGCGAAATTCGCCAGACGGAGAAGACGGCCTTTTCGCATCTGCTGTCGACGCGCTGTTTGACAGCGGGTGTCTGCCCCCCGAGATAGAAAGTGCAGTTGCCGAAGCTCTAGGTCAACAGGCTGTGTTCGACCTAATAGCTACTGTCGGATTCTATTCAATATTGGGCTACGTCTTGAAGACATACGAGACGCCGGTTGACCGCGATGTTGCCGTCGAATTCCAAAAACGTCCCCTCTGAAAACGGTTTTGCTCTATGCATTGGCATCGAGCTGCAGAAAGGATTGCATCAATGAAAGTGGCTATCGCCGGGTTTTCAACTGAATCGGTCAGTTTCCTGGCAAACCGTTTGACTGTAGAAGACTTCAAGCACCTGGAGTGGAGCGGAAACGAGATTTTACGAGCTCACCGGGGAATGAATACCGTTCCGGGCGGCTTCATTGACGTCTGTGAGCGTGAGGGCATCGACATGGTGCCCATCGTTCACGCCGAGGCCAATGCAACGGCCCCTGTTTCCGATGAAGCGTTTAACCACTACTGCCGAGCCATCATTGATGGACTAAAAGAGCACCGCGGGTCGCTGGATGGCGTTCTCCTGTTTCTTCATGGGGCATGCACGACTCCGACGCGCCTCGACCCTGACCGCGATCTTCTGCTTCTCGTTCGGGCTGAGGTCGGCCCGGAAATTCCGGTGATGCTCGCCCTCGACTATCACGGCAACCTCGATGCCTCTACCATCGAGGGTGCAACAGCCACTTTTGGGTATCATTATTCGCCGCATATCGACATGGCAGATACGGGCCGCAGAGCCGCGGAATGTCTCATTAAGACCTTGCGGGGGGAGATCAGCCCAGTGACCGCAATTGCCCGGCCCGGTGTCATGGTTCCGAGCATCTTTAGCGCGACGACCTTACAACCGCTTTCGCGTTTTGTCGCTCGTTCTATCGAGCTGCCACAAACGACTCCCGGTGTGCTGGACGTTTCAATATTTGCAGGCTTCTCATATGCAGACGTCCCGAACTGTGGTTTCTCGGTCGTCGTCGTCGCGGACGGAGACCGCAGCCTTGCCGAACGGGTGGCAAACGACCTGAGCAAGTCGATACATGATGCCCGTCGCGAGCTCCATGTGCCCGGGTTGGTCAGGGGTTTGACGGAGGGTGTGTCCTATGCAGTCGAACGGGCAAAGTCGTCCAAAGCGCCCATAGTCGTGCTCGAGCATGCCGACAGAATGATAGATTCTACATACGTTTTGCAGGAGTTGATGCGGCTGGGCATCAAGAACGCTGCTGTTCCGTTTCTCTGGGATCCGGAGAGTGCGGCCGCTGCGTGCCGAGCCGGTGTGGGTAAGACAATCAAACTGAACCTTGGTGGCCACTCGTCAGCAAGATCGGGCGGTCCGGTCGCGGCTGAGGCAAAGGTCCTGTATGCGGGCGAGAAGAGCTTTTCAGTATCAGGGCCGATGTGTCATGGGCTAAAGGTTGACCTTGGTCCGACCGCATTGCTTGATGTTGACGGCATTGTTGTCAGCGTCACCACAGCGCCGACCACAGCAGTCGATGAAGATCCATTCTTGCAGTTTGGCCTGCGTCCGCAGGACTTTTCTATCATCGTGCTCCGATCGAAGACACATTTCAGGGCGGTTTACGAGCCCCTGGCCGAAGAGATTGTCATTGTCGACACGCCGGACTGGGGGCCAGCCGACCTCACGACGCTGCCCTACCGGCACGCACCGACCGCGACCTCCTATCCGTTCGTCGACTATGACTGAGTTCGGCTGCCTTCTTCCCATCAGTTCAAACCCTTGGCTGGTGCTGCTGCCCTGATGATCTGTCACCATTGCTCCCAAGATGCTCAGTTTGACCGTGCGGCCCTGAATCAACCCACGATCAACAACCAGCGTTTCAGGCGCTGAGCTACCCTTGCGGCATGTACTGTGCCCTCGGGCTGCGCCGGGGCAAGTGCTGGTTTTCCTTAATGGGCCGCAGGTTTTGCGTTTGTTCATGAGGGGTCGAATGGTGTGATCGACAAATCTATTAAGTCGACGGCACGCTGAAGTATCGCTTCCGTCTGAGCATGGCTGGGCGAAGCGGCGATAACATATCCTATGATGTCTCGGAGATCGCCTTTCCTGACAATCGGCGCGTTGGGTTTAATATACCATTCGACCTCGGCGACACCTGGAACAGCGGCTGCCAACCTGTCGCCGTCGATCCTCTCGAGGATGCCATCGCGGTCAGCAACCAGGTACCGCGCGGCCGCAGCGTGCGAATGCTTTCTGCGTAAATCGCATTCTTCGCCAATGGCAAGCTTGATGTGCTCGGTGACGATATCGACACCGTAAGCCAGCTGGAACAGTTGAGGATCAGGCACTCCACCCAGGCGCGGATTGACTTCAATGACCACCGGGCCACGGTTCGTCCATCGGAATTCAATGCAGGTTGGACCCCAGCCAAGGCCGAGAGCTCGCAGACAGCTCAGCGAAACATCGGTCATGTGATGATGATCGCCATCGCTCAGCGGGGCCGGAACGATGGTTTTGCGAAAGACGAAATACGGAGGGGACCCGGAGTCACCGGCGGCAATTTCAACAACCTTATCTCCGATTAGTTCAGCACAGTAGTATGGACCTTGCGCGAACTCTTCCACCAGTATCCTAGGCGCGGACCGCCATACGTGCTCTCCGCTTAAAAGATACTTCGTATGATCGACTAACTCTTCGAGGCTGCGGCACAATCGCACGCCGCGGCTGCCGGTGCCCACGGCTGGTTTAACAATCACCGGGAGCCCGATCTCCGCGGCAAAGCTTTGTACCTCCTTTGCGTCCGTTGCTAAGCGATAGGCAGGTGTGGGAACGCCGGCCTCCGCGAGAAGCTTCCGTTGAGTGAATTTGTCGCAGCATCGTTCAACGGATGCGGGGTTCGGTCCGGGTAAATTGAAATGCCGGCAAAGCTTGCCGATTGTCGCATAGAACAAATCTCCCGCGGCGGTAATGCCGGCGATATCGTGGGTTGCACATAGTTTGGAACACTCGCTGATCAATGCATTGAGATCGTTTGAGTCGACTCCGATTGCCTCAGCGCTTTCCGTGGCAAGATAGTCGTATTGACCTGGATCAGCTGACAGGAGAATTGGATGAAGACCAAGATGCTGGGCAGCTTTCACGTATAGCGGCCCAAGGCCCTTTGACTTGGTTTCAACCAGGATCAATGCTCTTCTTGCCATTGGCTGCTAACTCCCACATTGCGGCAGCGTAAACCGGCTTTTTCAGCCGTGCCGAATTCAGACTAAATGGGGCGTACCATTTTCGGCGATTTGCGGCTGCAAAGATCCTGTTAAGTTAGTTGGAGATGTTGCGACGTTTTGATTACGGGAGTGTCGCCCGAAGAGACTTGACTAATTCGGAGCGCGCGATGTCGTCAGGGTCGATGTGTCAAGGCGGAGCAAGCAATTGCGATCGCCAAGCTCGAGTGGAATCGACGCCGGCCGCGAGGGAACGCTTCAAGCAGAAGAACATGAGAATGGGCCGCGGCTTCTGAAGGGCTTCGCGCACGGAAATGGAACCGTGGAGCCTGGATGAACAGTCTGCCCGTGCCGTCTGGCCGGAAGCTTAAGCGCGCTGTTCGCATTCCATCGCTGGTTGCCCAGCTTTCCCATAGCACTGCCATTGCCATTTCTCCTGCTTGCGCAATTTGCCCGGCTCGTAGCTCGACCAACCGAGTCTCCGCATGAACGATGTCCGACCGCCGAACGTCATCACATCATCATTCGACCCGTCTTGCCGTGTTCAACTGTGTTCGGTTGAAG
This sequence comes from Mesorhizobium sp. M1A.F.Ca.ET.072.01.1.1, assembly GCF_004023325.1. Taxonomy (NCBI): domain Bacteria; kingdom Pseudomonadati; phylum Pseudomonadota; class Alphaproteobacteria; order Hyphomicrobiales; family Phyllobacteriaceae; genus Mesorhizobium; species Mesorhizobium sp. M1A.F.Ca.ET.072.01.1.1. The sequence continues at coordinate 22,227 of NZ_RZSF01000022.1, forward strand.
ACGTCCATGTTTGGAGCTGGACACACGGCGTCTCAAATATCCGTCATCGCGACGGCTTTTTTGTTGGCACGCCAATTGCGTCAAGCCGGGTGGAGGCTCTGTTACGACCGTAGGGTCTCGCAGTTTCTGGCCGAGGCTACTAAATGAAACTTGCTCGAACGATTCACACGCGTGCGCTCAAGCCGATTGAGGCTTTGCCGCTTCCGTCACGAATGCCCACGTCATTCCCCCAGCAGCGGTTCTGGTTAACTTTGAGGATGGCGCGCGGTGGTGAGGCTCCTAACCTGCAGATGAGGTTCCGTGTTCGCGGGGGGCTGGGCAAGGCGCCTCTGCAGTCGCCGTTGTACGGGTTGGCCATTCGTCACGAGTTGCCGCGCACCATCTCTGGGGCCGAGGATTGCGAGCCATTTCAGATCGGGCTGGCAGATGTCGGTCTGCCACAGAAACGAAGTAGCCGGGCGGCGGAAGCGGATCTGGGAGTCACGCTCGCGGATTTGATACGGAACGAAGCGCACGCGACGTTCGGTCTAGATGCTGAGCCGCTCATCCGCGGAAGGCTAGTGCGCATTGTGGAGGGCGATCATATTTTGCCTATCACCATGCACCATGAGGTCTTGGACGAGTGGCTGCCAAAGATCCTCACCCGCGAGTTCAGTGAACTCTATGCCGTGGCCCAACACGGCCGCGCGAACAGGCTGGCCTCATTGCCGGTGCAGTATGTAGATGACTCAGTTTGGCAGCGCATTTGGCGAGCGAACGAGGTGCTGAAACTTCAGTCAGGAAATTGGCCTCAAATACTGGCGGAAGCGCCAGTGATGGGGCCCACGCAGTGGGATTATAGCGGCACCTACGCCGCCTTCGTATTGCACGAGACACTGACCAGACAGCTCAAGGCGCTGAGCCGACGTCATCGTACGATCTCGTTCGGTATCCTGTTAGCAGGCTGGGCACTTGTGATGGCACGGGTGCCGTGTCAGGGGGAGTTGATCATAAGCACGCCGATCGCCAGTCGGGTACTCTCCGAGGACCAGGGGCTGATACGGTGTTTCGCCAACATCCTGGGGCTGCAGATCGATTTGTCGGCCAATCTCACTCTGGAGAAGTTGCTGGAGCGGATAAATGCCCCTGCACTTTGGGCGCAGACGATGCGCAAACCTGTCTACCCGCCACGAATCCTTGGCGAGCCGGTCGTACTACATGAAGTCGCGCTTGACTTTGCTGACGTGGGAAGGCCCTGGCTGCCAACGTTGGCTAGGGAACAGCACCTTTTGGGATCTAACTCAACGGAATCAGCTTGGACAAAGGATCCGGGCGCTCACAAGCTTTCTGAGGAGGGGAGCCCGAACGGGATCCAGAGGCGATCGCGCGTTTCAAGAAGGACCAGAGCCCGAACTATCGCGAGCCGGCCACCTCGCCAGCACCTCACATGCAGCAATCATGACCCAGCAATTCAGACGTGTGGCCCCGCGCTATGAAATTTATAGAGGGTACGCATATCGTTACTGAGCGTGAGCTGCAAGCCAAGGGCATCACCCGCTATCACGTCACAAAATTCTATCGTGAACAGATCGTCAACAGTGGTTACTACGATCAGCTTAGACACATCGTCGAGCCCTCCTTGCGGGAGTTCGGGAGTCTCGGCAATCTGGATACCAGCGGCGAGCAAGACAACACTGTGCTCCCCGGACTTCAGCACAAGTACGCTCAGACCGGGTTGTTACTGGTAACAGACCGCTGCGCGTCGTATTGCCGTTTTTGCTTCCGAAAACGCATAGTTGGCAAGGATTCTGGCGAAATCTCGGCTGATTTCGCTCAGGTTGCGCAATATATTAGCCGCCATCCTGAGATGACGAACGTGCTGCTTTCGGGGGGCGACCCGTTCGTGCTCACCACGGACCAGCTCGATGGCATTCTCGATCATCTGCTGCCGATCCCTCACTTGGAATCAGTTCGATTTGGCACAAAAATGGCCGCCTATCAGCCCAAGCGGTTCGAAGACCCTGCTCTTCCAGCTCTGTTCCAAAGGATACATGAAGCAGGTAAAGCCGTAGTAATCGTAACGCATTTCGACCATATTGGTGAAATCTCGGCCGATGCGGTTCGCAATATTCGCTCATTGCAAGCACAGGGCGTGCAGTTCCTTAACCAGTCGGTGCTTCTCGCGAAGGTCAACGATGATCCCCAGATCTTGGCTGCGACCTTCGCGAAATGTCACCAAATCGGTATCCGCCCGTATTATCTCTTTCAGGGCAGGCCCGTGAAAGGCGCATCGCATTTTCAGGTTACACTGCGCCGGGGACTAAACATAGCGCACGGCATCAATCAACGTCTCAGCGGAATCCAAAAGACATTCAAGTATATCATGTCCCACTACACTGGAAAGATCGAGCTACTCGATCTTGGGTCCGATGACCGCGTATATATGCGATATCATCAAAACAAGAATCCAGAAAAGATCGGAAAGATCTTTTCTCGACCCAACGTGGAGGGCGCCTGCTGGTTGGACGATTTGCCCGAGGGATGAGATCGGAAGCCGCGCGAATGCTGACCAGAGTAGCGCACAGGACCTGAGGTTCCATGGGGCGGCGCGGCGAGGTGGTGATGACGGCACTCCTGGAGCGGTGCTCGTCAGCGGGACTTAGCGCAAGGCAACTGGGAAGCCGGGATGCCCGCTAGCCGATTGGGCGCCGATGCTCGATGGGACGAGGATTCGTGTCAGGCTCGACCGCAAGGAGCTCCATATCGCTGCCCTGGCCATCGCCATGCTCGCGACGGCCAACGATCTTGATCGTGGACAAGAAAAGGGCGGCAAGGCACGGCGTCCCGGCCGGCTATTCTCGACTGTCTTGTCGGCCCGGCCTGAGTTTCTCATCGTCGATGGCACTTGGTTGGAACGCGAAACGGCCGCTCTTTTGGACGGCGTGCCAATCCAAGATGTACAAGCACTCAACCTGCTCGCCCATGCTCCCGAACATCTGCCGGGAGAGATCTGCGCCGATTACATTACGCCATCCCACGAGAGGATCGGGAGCCGCCGAAGGTGTTCCTCAGCAAATGGCGGCTCAGGCGCTGCTCGACAGCCGGATTTAGTTGCTCGGCAAGGCGGCAAAGCTGTACTCTACCTCGCGGAGCATAAAGTCGTCCTAAGTTAGATGGAGTTTGCGCAAAGCCTGGCGACCGAAATCGGGCGCGTCGATATCCAGACCCGCCTTAACGATCGAGCGCCGGATAGCGCGCGTGCGGGTGAAGAGATCCAACAGCTTGTCCCCTTCGCCCCAGCGGATCGCGCGCTGAAGACATGCAAGATCCTCGGAAAAGCGCGCCAGCATTTCAAGAATCGCGTCCCGATTGTGCAAACACACGTCGCGCCACATGGTGGGATCGGAAGCCGCTAGCCGAGTGAAATCGCGAAAGCCAGAGGCTGAATACTTGATGACCTCGCCTTCTGTGACCATTTCCAGGTCATCCGCCGTGCCGACGATGTTATAGGCGATGATGTGCGGCAAGTGGGACACGAGCGCTAGCGTCATGTCATGATATTGAGGGGTCATTGTCACGATTTCGGAGCCACAGCGGCGCCAGAATTCGGAAAGCTTTTCTATCGCGGTGGGATCGGTGCCAGGCAGCGGCGTGAAGATGCACCAACGGTTCTCGAACAGTTCAGCAAAACCTGCATCAGGCCCTGACTCCTCTGTGCCCGCCAGAGGATGACCGGGAATGAAATGTACACCCGCCGGCACGAAAGGCTGCATTTGAGCGATTACGGAAGCCTTGGCGGAGCCAACATCGGTCAGGATAGCGCCCCTCATTAGCGCCGGTGCGATAGTCTCTGCTACGGCACCGGAGGAGCCGACGGGCACTGAGACGATTACGAGGTCGGCCCCGCGCACCGCCTCCTTCGCAACGGTCGTGTAGCTATCGCCGAGCTTCAGCTCTTCGGCGCGCTTCAAAGTCTCGGCGCTACGGGTTGCAAGGGCAGTGTTGCTGGCCAGCTTCTCGCGGTAGATAATGCGCGCCAGCGAAGAGCCGATCAGGCCGATGCCAATCAAGGCGATCTTTTCAAACAGCGGTTGCGGCATGACCAGCTCGACTAGCTTTTGAGAATTCGGTCTGTGCGGCGACGTTCCCGTCACAAAGATATTCGTCGGGTCGTTTGCGGACATGCGGCTTGATCTTGGTTTGCCCCGCAAAAAAAGGCACCGGTGTCGTGCCCTTGATTGCACCAGTACTCGCGTTGATCATGCTCCACCTGAGGAGGCCCAGACCGCTGATTGTGCCGGTTCGCTCGAAAATGGAGTGATCGACCAATCAATTAAGTCGATCGCACGCCGCAGTGTCGCGTCAGTCTCGGCGAGTGTCGGTGAGCAAGCGATGACATGGCCGATCATGTCTCGGTAATCTCCCTTCCTGACGATAGGCGTCCTGGGTTTGACATACAATTTCACCTCGGCGACACCTGGTACGGTAGCTGCCACACTGTCCCCATGGATCCAATCGAGCGTGCCATCGACATCGGGAACTAGGAACCGAGCGATGGCATTCTGCGAATGCTTTCTGCGCAAATCCCAGTCGTCACCGATGACGAGCTTGATGTGCTCGCTGACGAGATCGATACCATAGGCCAGCTGAACCTGCCGAGGAGTGGTCCAACCTGGAAGACGCGGATTGACTTCAATGAGCATTGGGCCATGCTTAGTCCATCGGAATTCGATATTGGCGGGCCCCCAGGTGAGCCCGAGAGCGCGCAAGCAGCTTAACGAAGCGTCGGCTAGCTGGTGATACTGACGATCACTTACAGCGGCCGGAAATATGCTCTCCCGAACTACAAAATGTGGAGGAGGGGCGAAGTTGGCGGCGCCAACCGCAATGATCTCATCTCCCATTGTGTCGACGCTATACTGGCTGCCTTGTATGAATTCCTCGACGAGCACCCGAGGCGAAGACCGCCATTTGTGCTTCCCTCCCAGCAGGTAGGCCGTATGTTCGGCCAGCTCATCTGCATTGCGGCACAATCGGACACCAATGCTGCCGACGCCTGCGGCCGGTTTTAGAACCACCGGCAGGCCGAGATCCGCGGCGGCGCGTTCTACGTCCGACGCATTCTCTGTCACGCAATAAGCGGGCATTTTAACGCCGGCCTGCTTGAGAAGCTCACGTTGAATGAACTTGTCGCAGCATCTTTCGATGGATGAGGGGTTCGGTCCGGGCAGACTGAAAAACCGGCACAGCTTGCCAACGGTCGCATAGGCCAGTTCGTCGGCGGTCGTAATGCCAGCAATGGTATAGCTCGTACGCAGCCGGGAACACTCGCGGATCAGCGCGTCAAGATTATCTGTATCGACTCGGATTGCCTCAAGGCCTTCCGCCGCAAGATAGTCGTGCTGAGTTGGATCGGCCGACAGGGTAATTGGATGAAGGCCAAGGCACTGGGCCGCTTTGACGTACAGCAGTCCATTGCTCCTTGTGCCTTCAACCAGGATGAGCGTTCTTCTTGTCATTGGGCTTTCAACCTTGGTTGCGTTTTATGCGGCGATGTAAACAAGCGTCGGCCCAGCACGCGTGCTTGTCCTCAGACGTTTGCGGTGAGGCTACCAGCGTCAGAAATCCGAAGGCGTAAACATTTGTAAATTTACTCGGAAGTATCTGTTGCAACTTCTTACTCGCCGGCGGTGTGACACGGGGCTCCTCACCGTGAGTGCTATGTTCATGGGACGCGAACGGCCGCCAAAGCCTAGGGTGGGTGCGCCGTTGTAGGCAGAGCAAATGGATTGCCCTGACTCGCACCGGCTGAAACGCGCCAGCTTGGCCTGGCGCACCTCATCCACATTGACGCCGCACCCTCACCGTCATTGCCACGCCGCATAACCGTGCTTGGAAACGACGGTGCCGCCCCGACGTATGGCGAACCGATCCCCATCGGCCTTGATCTCGACCGTCGCCAGCCGCTGTCGATTGCATCCAGCATTTGATGGATCGGCGCGAGCTGCAGATCTTCGACCCCTTGTGAACACTACTCGACCAATTTGCCGTGCTCCTACTCGAACAGGGGCCAGATCGTGCTCAGGTTATTGACAGTACGGTGTGCCTTGGCCTCGCCTAGCCGACGCACTTGCAGCTAGGCGTTCATTCCCAACAAGTCTTCAAGAGCAGGTTGGGTGAAGAAGAGCTCGCGCACCAACCCGACCTGACTTCGACCTGATCCTTCTCCTAGTCAGACGCCCACGTGGAGGCGGCAGGCTGCACCAGAGAGGGGCCGCACATCTGCAGGAACCGGTGACCATAGCGAGGTGATCGCGGCGCTGTCGGCTGCGCAGTTCTTGACGATACCCGCTGGCGACGACGCGACCGGACTTGATCTGGCCCACTCCAGCCAAGGTTCTTGTGGACCATGGCCTGGCGCCTGATAACTGTTTACCGGCCCTCATCCACCAACAGAGGCACGGCGGCCTCGATCGCGCCACTTGTGACAGTTTTGGCGGCCCTGGCGCGGGCTTCCTGCCTCCAATCGGAAAGCAAAAGCGATATCCGCCGCTCACGCTGACCTACATTCACGCCCGTGAACGCGAGCAACCGACGGATCGCGATCCAGTGGAATGGCGACTGGTCACAAACCTGCCGGTTCGCTCCGCTGAGCAGGCGATCGAAAGGCTCTCCTGGTACGCCCTGCGGTGGAAGATCGAAGTCTTCCACAAGTCAATGAAGTCGGGATGCCGCGACGAAGAGGTTAAACTGCGAACACCGGAATGTGGCTGGCCGTGTTCTGCATCCTTGCTGGCGCGTCTTTTGGGTCACCATGAGCAGCCGCGCTGCGCCCGAAGCGCCGCCCGAATTGGCTCACGTCGCTCGAGGTCAGAATCCTCGACCGGCTCATACCCCGACACGCGGTCAAATCAGGGATCGCCGCGGGGCTTGGCGTGTACACCAACAAAATCGCCAGGCTCGGCGGCTACCTCAACCGCACGCGCGATCCGCCGCCCGGCAACATCGTCATGTGCCGAGGGCTGACGCGCCTGACCGATATCGAATTGGGTTGAGCTTGGCCGCCGCTTATGGGTAAATCAAAAGCCGGTGACGACCGCCTCCCGTGGCGGGATTGGGATCGGATGGTGTTTTTCTTGTCCCGGTTGAGACGAGTGGCGCGACCATTTCCGGTCAATCTCGCCAACGCGGCAGCGCGATAGGAAAATTCCCTACTCTGCTGCCGCTCCGGCGCAACAGTCCTTGTTAGGTGGCGGCTTGTCGAGCGTCTGTGGGATGCTCCAGATATGCATTCATCAATGGCTTTCTGGCCTCGACAGTCACACACGAGGCGTAAGCCTCCAGTCGTCTAATCCCTGGCCTCCACAGCATTTCCGACTTTGGGTTTACGCCAGCGACGTCGATCGAATGGGAACATAATGTAATCCCGCACGGTCAGCGGCTCGGGCTGGTTTCGCATGCCAACCTCCGGCCACTCATTCTTTTTTGGCCAGTACGCCGTTAGAAAAATCGTATCCCAGAGAGTTGTGAAAAACCCGTAGTTTCGGTGCCGGTGATGCGCTTCCATCGAGTGGTGGATGCGGTGGAATTTGTTGTCGCCAATGATGTATCGAAGCGGCCCAAGATTGATGCGGGTACTAGAGTGCGAAAGATGGGCCTGGAACGTAATCAGCGTCATGGCAACGATGGGCACCACGCCAGATTCAAAATGGATCAGAGCGAGTGGCAGTGCTACCAGCGCTGCGTAAACGAGTGGTTCGGAGATGTGATGATTGCAATTCCATGCCGTCAATTCGCGGATCGAGTGGTGCGTAGCGTGAAGCCGCCAGAGGAATGGAACAGCATGCTGAGCGCGGTGCATCCAATAGTAAAAGAAATCGCCAGCAATCGCGACTAAAACCCCGGAAAGGACCGCCAATCCACTGCTGGCGATTGCGTTGTCAGAGTGGAGCAACGTTGCGAAATTGATCGTTACCAGCGGCTTTACTCCTAGCCAGGCCAGACCAACAGCGAAGAAGTGCCAGATAAAGGCACCCAATCCGAGACGAATAAGCCAATTCCGCACGCCGCGAGCGTATGAGGCAAGACTGTATCGATAGGCCGGGAAGGTGAACTCCAGCGCGGCGCAGATGGTGGCGAAGACCACCACCAGCTCGAGCGAATCCACGAAGATCTGCGATATATGATTAAAATCGAGAATTTGCATTTGTTTGCTCCGGCGAATCGTTCAAGCTGCGCGAGCTTCAGGTCGGAACATCGAGGCAGTCATTTTCGTCATCAGGGCGAATCCAATCGTTAGTAGATCTCCGGCACGGCCCGATAAATTCGAGGTCGGCACCCGAATTTGTATCCGCGCAGAAAGTACCAATTGCACGAAGCGGTCATGCAATTTGCTTTTCGTGCGCATTCAGCGGTGATTATTGCGTCGGTACGCGGGGCATCGCGGGAGCGGACTATGCGGGGTTCTCCTGGATTGGTAAAATCGATTGTTTGGATGAGACGTATCCGTTTCCTAAATGGTCGGGAAAGACCCTTGGGTGAGTTGGCTGCCCGAGGCGACAGACTATGCGTCAGTGTTGTGGCGGCAACTTGCCACGGCAAAGAGCGTTGCAAAATCAGCGTAAACGTCACGAGCACCGAGGCAGGTCAGATGCGGGCTGCATCGAGACGCTCACAAATCAGCAGCTCGGCGCGCAGAGTGTCGACCGAGGGTCATCGCGACTTGCCAATGCAAGCTTTTCGGGGAAGTCCGCGTCGTGCGCGATGATTTCGACAATGGCATCGCCGATTTAAAGCAGGTCACATTTCACCATCAATGGCTTTCTTAGTCGCCAACCGGCCCCGGCTTTCTTCCATGCCGGGCGGCCCGAAGTCTGCTCATAGAAGGGTGTTGCGCGTGCTTTTGGCGCCGGATTTCAAGGTGCGGCGAGCCCTGCCTCGCGCCGCAAGTCGTCGGCTCTGTCAGTCCTCTCCCAGGTAAACTCGGGCTCTTCGCGACCGAAATGACCATAGGTCGCAGTCTTGCGGTAAATCGGGCGTAACAGATCAAGCATCTTGATAATGCCCTTCGGTTTGAGATCGAACAACTCAGGAATGAGCTGCTCGATCCTTCTTTCCTCGACCCTTGCTGTCCCGAAAGTATTGACCATGACGGAAACCGGATTGGCCACGCCGATCGCGTAAGCAAGCTGCACCTCACAGACATCCGCAAGTCCGCTGGCCACCACATTCTTCGCAACATATCGGGCGGCATAGGCTGCCGAGCGGTCAACCTTGGATGGGTCCTTGCCTGAAAAGGCGCCGCCGCCGTGACGTCCCATTCCGCCATAGGAATCGACGATGATCTTGCGTCCGGTAAGGCCGCAGTCGCCGCGGGGGCCCCCGACCACGAACCGTCCCGTTGGATTGACCAGAATTCTGATGCCTTCCGTGTCCAGGTCGGTCGGCAGGACCGGCTTTATTATTTCCTCAATGACGCCCTCGCGAACTGTCTCTTGCGAGACCTGCTCATTGTGTTGCGTCGACACGACGATGGTATCCAGGGCGACGGGGCGCAATCCCTCATAACGCACGGAGACTTGGGATTTCACGTCAGGGCGCAACCAGCTTAGCTGTCCGGCCTTGCGGACATCTGCCTGCCTTTTCGTCAAGCCGTGGGCGAGTTGGATCGGCAACGGCATCAAAGTATCGGTCTCGCGGCATGCATAGCCGAACATGAGCCCCTGATCTCCCGCTCCCTGTTCGAGATCCTGCCCTCGACCCTCGTCAACCCCTTGGCTGATGTCGGGCGACTGCTCGGTGAGGGCATGAATGACGGAGCAACGCCGGCCGTCAAAGCCAACCGCCTCATCGTCGTATCCAATATCAACAATCGTATCGCGGGCCACTTGGCCGTAGTCGACCGTCACATCGCTTGTAATCTCGCCAGCCAGAACGACGGTTCCTGTCTTCACCAAGGCTTCACATGTCTTCACCAGGGCTTCACAAGCGACGCGCGCCTTCGGATCGAAGCGCAACACTGCGTCGAGGATTGCGTCCGAGATGTTGTCGGCGAGCTTATCCGGGTGTCCCGCGCCAACCGATTCGGAAGAGAAAACGAACTGCCTAGCCATGAAATGCCTCGCTTCGGGTGTTGGAGTCTGCATAGGGCATTTTGCTTAGCCCGCTTTACCTGTCGGTGATGCCCGGGACCTCGAATGCAGCGCATAACTCGGCAACGTCTTTTCGCACGCTAGCATGAACATCCGGATTGTTGGGCTGGCGACAGACCAGGTCAATAAAGGCAGCGATTTGCATCATTTCCCCCTCGCGCATGCCCATTGACGTGACTGCTGGCGACCCCAAACGTATTCCGCTTGTAACCGCCGGATCCCGCGGATCCCCCGGCACCATATTGAAGTTCGTAATGATGCCCGCCTTTGATAGTCGCTCGGCGTAGGCCTTGCCCGACAGTGGTCGATCGCGCAGGTCAAGGATGAGCATGTGATTGTCGGTCCCCCCGGTAACCAGGTCATAACCTCGCTCAAGCAGCGCCTGGGCCAGAGCCTTGGCATTCTTGACAGTCTGTTGCCCGTAGATACGAAATGCCGGGATCGCCGCTTCCTGTAAGGCGACTGCTAGCGCAGCGATAACATTCATATGTGGCCCGCCTTGCAGGTGAGGGAAGACCGCGCGATCAATCCGCCTGGCGAGATTGTATTTGCTCTTCGGATGATAGAGCGCCTGATAACGGTCCTCATTCCTCGACAAAATGAAGCCACCACGGGGGCCGCGGATCGACTTATGAGAGGTGCTGCTGACGACGTCGCAATGGCGGACGGGATTCGGATGCGCTCCTGCCGCAATCAGGCCGCTGATGTGCGCAATGTCGGCCACGAGATAGGCGTTCGCCTCCAGAGCAATTTCTGCCATTGCCGCGTAGTCAAAGACACGCGGATAAGCAGTTCCGCCGATCCAAATGAGCCGCGGCCGTTCCCGCTTAGCTGTCTCGCGCAAGAGGTCATAGTCAATTTGCTGAGTCTTATCGTGTAGCCCATAGGGGACTCGTCGGTAGTCGGTTCCGGAAAAGTTGATAGCCCAACCATGGGTCAGATGACCCCCTTCCGGAATGGGCAAGCCCATGACTTTGTCGCAGGGCTTCAAAAGCGCGCGATAGACAGCCTGATTGGCCGGCGAGCCGGAATAGGGCTGGACGTTGGCGTGTTCGCTTCCAAATAGTATCTTCAAGCGCTCGATGGCGAGGTTCTCAAGCTCATCGACGATCTCGTTTCCCGCATAGTAGCGCGCACCCGGGTACCCCTCGGCGTATTTGTTTGTGAAAATCGACCCGGTCGCTTCGAGCACTGCCGAGGAGGCAAAGTTTTCAGAAGCGATCAGTTTGAGCGTCGTGCGCTCCTGTCGCTCTTGTCTCAGGAGCAGTTCGTGAACGCAGCTATCAACCGAGGCTAAGGAAGAGCGTCCGTAAGTGTCGGGCTGCGCGATGGCGCGCTCGGCAGAGTTATCCATCATGGGCTCGCGCTCCAATTGGGTCGATCTATTTCACGATCAAGCAGGCTGTCCCCTTCGGCTGCTCGTTTTGTATCGCTTCGAGTCGTTGTAGGTCTCGTTCATGATGGCCATCGCAGTGGGGCAGGAGATCGACTAGCAATTGGACCAGACCGTCGTCCTTATCTCCTGTTTTGAGTTGGTAGGAGCGCCACGGGCGCTGTTCGTCGCAGCAAAGAAAGTCGGCTTTGGCGAGTAGCCGGACGTGTCGCACAACGCGATCGCGACGCAGTCCCAAAATGTCTGCCAGCTCGCAGACCGTTAGATTCGCATGCGCGCAAAGGCCCAGGATTCGAAGACGATCAAAATGCGCTGCCGCCCGTAGGCGACCGACCAGTGTCATCATTGTTCTGCATCAAGCCCCATGGAAAGAATGGACACTCGTTGCACTGAATTTGTCATTGGGCGTTCTCCGCAGACCAGCAACTTTCGAACCGATATTGTCTCGTTGCTTATATCACAGACCGTACACTTTCGAGATCGCGAGGATACGTACTTATTTCCACGTATGTATTGTTTTGAACCAGCAGTGATTGAGTTGGAGCAACCCACGACGGCAACTCTTCTTGCTATATTCACGTCTAGTCATAGGTTTCGTGCGGTTCGGCAGTCGCAGAATGGGAAGAACCGCGGTTTTGAGTCCTCTGGCTGACCTGAGACGTTGAGATAAGCCTACCATTCTCAGCGATTTCGGGTTGCTAAGAGTCTATGATTTTCTTTGAAGAAACTGTTGCAATTCCTGCTTGCCGAGATGCCGGTCAAGATGGGCCATGCCGCATGGTTTCAAACCAATGGGGCACCGTCGCATAGTTTCAAACCAATGGGGCAACATGGTAGGGATGGAAGAATGCCAAAAACACCCTTGCTTCGAAGCGCATCGATCGTGGTACGGGCCTGCGGCTTTTGGATTTTGAAGACGTGCTCGACAAGATCGGGCCAGCAGTCGCAACCGCGCTGAGATGAACGCATAAGGCGTGAAAGCGCTTGATGGTGGTGCCTTCGTTACGCTCCAGGCAGCGTGCCCATAGACGCCACTTCGACGACGTCAAGCAGAATTGCCAGCCCGACGCCGCATGCAGTCAGGATGAGGCCGGCCATGAAAATGCGGTTGGCCCGTTCGTAGACGTGGCGTCGCAGCGAGCTGATGTCGAGCAACAGCGACAGCGCCCGCATCTGCGAGGCTATGCCGACCAGGATTGGGACCACTGCGAACAGGTCGTAAAGTCGCCACGGAACCGGGTTTGCCGCCCAATGTGTGACGAAACCCAGCGAAAACGCCAGCAATATGCCGACGACGGTGATCGTGCCGTTCCGGAATACGGTCTCGATCGGTTCTTCCTTGGGGTTGTGCTCGTCCAATTGTCTCTCTCTGCAGGTCTGCGCAGTCGTCGCTCAGGCGTGAACTTGAAACCTAGGTTCCTTCGAACGCTGGATTTTGCGACTTCGGGCTGGCGGCGTCATCGGGATCGATCAATGAGTCCACCTATTGATACGGGAAATGAGCAAAACTAAGTCGGCATGGGCGCGCGATGCTGAGGAAGGGTGCCAGTTCCGAGCGGGCCGCTATTGGCGCGCGGTGCGGAGGGCAACGACAGTTCAGTCTGACGGTATCCTAGTCAGTGGCATTGAGGCCGACGAGGAAGCGGCAGGCGGCATCATACAGGATATGATCCGATTGGAAGTCCTGGGGGGTGGCCATCATTGATCAGGAGTGCCTGCCAACCTTGGTGCCAGCTCAGGAGCTCAATATACGCCCGCCACCTTGCTCATATTCTGCGAACCTCAAGGATCGCCGCCACTTTTGTATCGTTTAGGACAGCGATTGCGGTCGGCTCCGAAACCGGCGTCGTATGGGCGCTGCCGTGAAGAACATTTGCCATAGGGCATCCTCAGCCTGACGACTGAGGTTTGACGATGCACCATCATGCTCGGGGACTGCACGTCTAGCTCCCGCCGCTTATTGTCGGCCGAACCGAAATCATTCACCAATCGAGGAACCAGAGCCACAAAAGACGTCAGGAGCCAGATGCTTTCGTGTGACGCACCGGCCGGCGAAACATGATCCTTCGAGGCGAAGCAGGGGCGACTATTGCGAGCCCGATCCTCACATGGGGTTCTTCGAAATCTTTTCGAAGACAAGAAGCTTGGCCTGGAGCACGGCTTTCTCGATCGAATCCCCGGTCGCCAGATATCCCGCTATCGCGCTGGCCAGGATACAGCCGGTGCCGCGCATCGATCCGGCAAGCCTGGGCATGTCGAAGCGGATCGGTTCCCGGCCGCGGCTCAACAGGATATCTGTGGACCTCGGCCCTTCCGCGTGGCCGCCCTTGATGAGCAGCGCCTGCGGCCCTTCCGCAAGCAATCGCCTTTCCTGCCGCAGCGCGTCATCGTCGCCCGCGGCCAATTCCGAGCCGGTCAGCACCGCCAGCTCAATCAGGTTGGGCGTGACCAGGCGGCAAAGCGGCATGAGATCACGCTTCATGACGTCGATCGCGCTCGATTCCAGCAGCGGCCTGCCCGACGAGGAAGCCAGCACCGGATCGAGGATTGCCGGTATCCGCGGATTTTCGCGCAGCACGGCGGTGATGGCAGCGATGATCTGCGCAGTTGCGAGCATGCCGATTTTGATGGCCGCCACCGCGTTGGCCTGCAACGCCGCCCGCATTTGATCGGCCACCAGGCCGGGTTGCATGTGACGGATATGCCCGACGGCGTGGTGCGTCTGCACCGTTACCGCGGTGACAGCAACGCAAGTGCGCAGGCCGATTGAAGAGATCGTTTCGATATCGCGCGCAATTCCGGCACCCCCGCTGGAGTCCGATCCGCCAACGACAAGCACATTCAAGTTTTGACTCAGCGCCATTCCTCCGTCTTTTCGATCCATTGCGCGGTGCGCGCTTCGGGATCCGAGTTCAGCGTTATGTCCGTCACCACCGCCGCGCTGTCGGCTCCGGCCTCGAAAACACCATCAAGCCGCTCGGGATTGAGACCGCCGATGGCGACCAGCGGAATGGGTGCGACAGCGTCCTTCCAGGCGCGAACCCTTTCGAGCCCCTGCGGCGCCCATTTCATCTTCTTCAGGATGGTCGGATAAACGGGACCGAGCGCGACGTAGTCGGGCATCGCGGCTACTGCCGTCTCCAGTTCGGCATGATCGTGGGTGCTCAGTCCGAGCCTGATGCCGGCCGCCCGTATCTCCGGGAGGTTGGCGGCCTGCAGATCCTCCTGGCCGAGATGGACGAAGTCGCAGCGCTCCTCGATCGCCAGGCGCCAATGATCGTTGACGATGAGCTGGCAGCCGTGTCGTGCGCACAGGGCTTTTGCCTTGCGGATCTCCACGCGCAGCTCGTCCTCGTCCATGTCCTTGATGCGCAGTTGCACCAGCCTGACGCCGAGCGGCACCAGCCGCTCGATCCAGGCGGCGCTGTCGACGATAAGGTAGAAGGGATCGAGCTTCATGAAAAAACCGCCCTGCCGATCGTAGGCGTCGATGGTACGGCGACGTCGCGCGGCTCGAGCAGGCCCGAACCATAGGCTTCGCGGCCGGCATCGACCGCCTTGCTGAAAGCGCGCGCCATGCCCACCGGATCGGCCGCCTTGGCGACCGCCGTGTTGAGGAGCACAGCGTCAAAGCCGAGCTCCATCACGGTTGCCGCGTGCGAGGGCCGTCCGAGGCCCGCATCGACGATCAACGGCACGTCGGGGAAATGCCCGCGCATCGAGCGCAGCGCCATGATGTTGACCGGCCCGAGCGCCGAGCCGATTGGCGCGCACCACGGCATCAGGACCTTGCAGCCTGCCTCCAGCAGCCGCTCGGCGACGACAACGTCGTCGGTGGTATAGGGGAATACGCTGAAGCCGTCCTCACAAAGGATGCGTGCGGCCTCGACCAGACCGAACACGTCGGGCTGCAGCGTGTCGTGGTTGCCGATCACTTCGAGCTTGATCCAGGACGTGTCGAAGACCTCGCGCGCCATCTTCGCGGTCGTCACGGCTTCCTTGACCGAATGGCAGCCGGCCGTGTTGGGCAGCACCCTCACGCCGAGCGAGCGGATCAGCGACCAGAATTGTTCGCCGGCCCTGCCGCCGGCCATTTCCCGGCGCAGCGAGACGGTCACCACCGAGGTGCCCGACGCCTTGACCGCCTCGGCAAGGATCGCCGGCGAAGGATATTGGGCGGTGCCCAGCAGCAGGCGCGAGGCCAACTTTGTTCCGAGAAGATCGAACATCGGCTAGCCCCCCTGCATGGGCGACAGGATTTCGATCCGGTCGCCGTCACTCAAATGGAATTCAGGGCGTGCTGCGGCGGGCACGACATCGCCATTGAGCGCGGTGGCGAGCCAGCCGCCCTCGTAGTCGAGCTCCTTCAAAAGGGCGGCGAGCGTCGTCGCCTCCACCTCAAGCGCTTCGCCATTAACGATCAGCTTCATTTTTAGACTCCAGGCCGGCAGATGTTGTCGGCAGATGCATTGAAGAGAAAGCTGGCAGCCTGCTGAGCCATGGCAGGTGAAAGCAGGAAACCGTGCCGGTAAAGGCCGTTGATCGTGATCGTGCCGTCCTTCCAACGCTCCACCCGCGGCAGATTGTCGGGATAGGCGGGACGCACGCCCACGCCCGTCTCGACGATTTCGGCCTCACCGAACGCCGGATGCAGTGCGTAGGCCGCGTTGAGGAGCTCCATCAGCGAGCGGGCGGTGATCGGCCCGTCATGGTCGCTTTCGATCATGGTCGCGCCGACCATGAAGTGATAGTCGGCCCGCGGCACGACATAGATCGGATGACGCGGATGGAGCATGCGCACCGGCCGGGCAAGCGAGACCTCACGCGTGCGGAGGAGCAGCATTTCACCGCGCACGCCGCGCAAGTCGTCGTCGCCTCGCGCGATGCCCGTGCAGTCGATCACCTGATCGAAGTCGGAACGGGCAATTTCGCCCGCCTCGAAGAGGAAGACGACGCCCATCGCGCTCAGCTTGCCGGCGAGGGTTTCGAGAGCCCGACGGGGATCGAGATGGGCTTCGCCTGCAAAGAACAGGCCCTGGCGAAAGCGACCGGCAAGGTCGGGCTCGAGGGCAGCAAGCGCCTCTTCGGCGACGGACTCACAATTGCGCGTGCGAGCCGCAAAGCGGGCAAGCTCGTAGGCGTCGCGCGCATGGGCGACAACGAGCGTGCCGGCCCTTGTCACGAGCCCGGGCAGCGTCCTTTCCCACCAGTCGGCCGAAGCTTTGCCGAGCGTGACGACCGCCTCTTCGGCGCTCTCGCGTTCGCACCAGGGGGCGAGCATGCCGCCGGCGAGCCAGGAAGCGTTACCGCCAATCTGGCTCCGAATTTCGGCGACCGTGACCGACGCACCCCGCGCGGCCAATTCATGGGCGACGGTGAGGCCTGCCACACCGGCGCCTTTGACAAGGACGCGGCGCATGACTCAGCGCGTCTCCCGATCTTTCTGCGCCAAAGCCTGTTCTTCCGCCCCGGTCGCTTCGACCGGCATATAGAGATCGCCGCCCGCGCGATATTTCTCCGCCATCGCCGCCATCCCCTCCTTCTGCGCTTCCGCGCGAATGTCGTGGGAAATGCGCATGGAGCAGAATTTCGGCCCGCACATCGAGCAGAAATGCGCCAGCTTATGCGCTTCCTTGGGCAAGGTCTCGTCGTGGAGCGAGCGCGCCGTCTCGGGATCGAGCGACAGGTTGAACTGGTCTTCCCAGCGGAACTCGAACCTTGCCCGCGAAAGCGCGTCGTCACGGATCTTCGCCGCTGGGTGTCCCTTGGCGAGATCCGCTGCGTGCGCCGCGATCTTGTAGGTGATCACGCCGGTCTTGACGTCATTGCGATCCGGCAGGCCGAGATGTTCCTTCGGCGTCACGTAGCAGAGCATGGCCGTGCCGAACCAGCCGATCATGGCGGCGCCGATGCCGGACGTGATGTGGTCGTAGCCCGGCGCTATGTCCGTCGTCAGCGGTCCGAGTGTGTAGAAAGGCGCCTCGCCGCAGACGGCGAGCTGCTTGTCCATGTTCTGCTTGATCTTGTGCATGGGAACATGGCCGGGGCCTTCGATCATCACCTGGCAGTCTTTCGCCCAGGCGACCTTCGTCAATTCGCCAAGCGTCTCCAGCTCGGCGAATTGGGCTTGGTCATTGGCATCGGCGATCGAGCCGGGACGAAGGCCGTCGCCGAGCGAGAAGGAGACGTCATAGGCTCTGGCTATGTCGCAGATTTCCTCGAAATGCTCATAGAGGAAGCTTTCGCGGTGATGGTGCAGGCACCATTTCGCCATGATCGAGCCGCCGCGAGAGACGATGCCGGTAACCCGGTCGACCGTCAGCGGGATGTAATGCAGCCGCACGCCGGCATGGATGGTGAAGTAGTCGACGCCCTGCTCGGCCTGCTCGATCAGCGTGTCGCGATAGACCTCCCAGCTCAGATCCTCGGCAACGCCGCCGACCTTTTCCAGCGCCTGGTATAGCGGCACGGTGCCGATCGGCACCGGGGAATTGCGCACGATCCATTCG
>NZ_RZSF01000230.1:0-11056 GCF_004023325.1 Mesorhizobium sp. M1A.F.Ca.ET.072.01.1.1
GGACTACAGCGCGCTTGTCGCCAAGATCAAGGAGTCGGGCGCCGACCTTGTCTATTACGGCGGCCAGCACACAGAGGCCGGCCTGATCGTGCGCCAGATGCACGACCAGGGCGTCAAGACGGTCCTGATGGGCGGCGACGGCATATCCAACAGCGAGTTCGGCGCCATCGGCGGCGATGGCGCGGCCGGCACGCTGATGACGTCCTTCCCCGATCCGGCGAGCTTTCCCGAAGCCAAAGACGCGGTCGCCGACCTGAAGGCGAAGAACGTGCCCACTGAAGCCGTCACGCTCTATGCCTATGCCGCCACCCAGATCCTCGCCGAGGCGATCGCCAAGGCCAAGGTCGACGACCCGAAGGCGGCGTCCGACTATCTCCATTCGGGAGCGGCCATCCCGACCGTGCTTGGCACCATCTCAGGGGATATCAAGCAGCCGGGCTTCGTCGTATTTGAGTGGCGGAAGGTCGACGGCAAGCTCGTTCCGGTGGCCCTCAAATAGACTTGAGGTCCTGGAGGCGAGCGCAGGCGGTCGCCGTTCTTTCGCTCGAAGCATTGCCGCGCCGTCATGGCAGGCGGCGCGGCATTGGGAAAGCTGCAGATGGCCGTCAATCCGCCGCGACCGCGCATGCCGCCGCCTCGAAGGCCCTGAGGGCGTTGAGCGGCGGCACGCCATGAAAGCTTTGCCAAGGCGGCGGACGAACTCGGCGTGACCCCCGCCGCCGTCTCGCATCAGGTGAAGGCGCTGGAGGCTTGGCTAGGCTCTCCGCTTTTCGTGCGTCACGCGCAAGGCCTGCATCTCACCGATGCTGGGCGTTCGGCGCTACCCTCGTTTTCCACCGCTTTCGACGCCTTGGGGCTCGCCGTTCAGGAATTGCGTATCTCGGCGCCCCGGCCGCAGGTCAGCGTCGCGGCATTGCCTTCGATCGCGCAGCTCTGGCTGGCGCCGCGGCTGCCGGCCCTACGCGCGGCGCATCCGGCGCTGCGCCCCTCCATCCATGCGCTGGAAGAGCCGCCGGACTTCCGGCGCGAGCCTTTCGACCTCGCTATTTTCCTCACCAGATCGGGCGCCGGCCGATCCTTCAAGCTCTGCGACGACGTCATCTTTCCTGTCTGCGCGCCGGCGCTGGCCAGACAATTGAAGACGCCGGCCGAACTTTCCTCGCAGTTGCTGCTCTGGGACACCACCTGGACGGAGGATTGGAGTCTTTGGTTCGAAGTCGCCGGCGTGAAAGGCCCGTCGATCGAAACAGGTTCCGAATTCTCGCTCTACAGCATGGCTGTGCAGGCCGCCGTCGACGGTGCCGGCGTTTTGATGGGCCATGAGGCGCTGGTGTCGCGCGCTCTTGCCGCCGGCTCGCTGGTGGCGCCGTTTCCCGAATTGCGCGTGCCGACCGGCCGCGCTCTCTCGATTCTCGCACCGGACCGTCCGCCCGCGCCCGCCGCCACCATGATCGACTGGCTGCTGGCAGAGAAGGGGGCAGCGCGCGGCTGAGGCTGCCGGAATTGCCCGTCGCGGTCCACGGGGTCAGGACGCCAGGCGAGGTCTACGCCGCTGCCATCCGCGCCCGCACCAGCGTCGCGGCGGCGTGGCCGGCGGCCGTGATGTAGTCGGGATTGTGGTGGATCAGCATGCTGGAAAAGGCGCCGTCCATCAGAAGCACGATCTCGCGCGCCAGCATCTTCGGCTCGCGCACGCCATGGCTAGAAAGCTCGCCCGCCAGCCATTTCTCGAAATTGCTCTTATGGCGCGAGCCCGCCTTCACCGCCGGATGGCCGGGCATCGCGGCGAGTTCGGCGGCCGTGCGCAGGAAGCCGCAGCCCTTCCATTTGACGTGCCGCGCCACGCGCGCCAGATGGGTGAAGATCGCCGCGACCTTCTTGTCCGCGCCGCCTTGCGCCGCCTCGAACCAGCCGGCCATCTGCTTGAGGTTCGGCTGGTCGCGGCTGTCGAGATAGGCCGTGATCAGCTCGTCCTTGCTCTTGAAGTGGTAGTAGAGCGTGCGCTTGGTCAGCCCCGCCTTTTCCGCCACGGCATCGACGCTGACGCGGCCGATGCCTTCGGCATAGAAGAGTTTTGCCGCCGCATCGACGAGGCGTTTCCTGGTTGGATTGGGCTTCTCGGTCATCCGTCAAGTATACCGACTAGTGAATATACAAACAAGCCGGAAGCTGATCCCTTGCAGCCGTTCCATAGAGCAATTCCAGGAAACTGCGCAGCGCCTTCCGTTCGGAATTGCGGAGAAAACGAACGGCTAAGGAGAACACTATGACCGAGCCCGTGCTTTGCGACATCCGCGACCGCGTCGCGGTGCTGACGCTCAACCGCCCCGAAAAGCTCAATGCCCTGAATTACGGCCTTATCGACCGCCTGCTGGCGATCCTCGACAGGATAGAGACCGACGATGCCGTGCGTGCCGTGATCCTCACCGGGGCAGGGGAGCGCGCCTTCTCGGCCGGCGGCGACATCCACGAATTCGCGTTGAGCGTGGCCGAAGGCACGGATGTCGCGCTGCGCGATTTCGTCATGCGCGGCCAGCGGCTGACGGCGCGGCTGGAAGCGTTCCGCAAGCCGGTCATCGCCGCCGTCAACGGCCTTGCCTTCGGCGGTGGCTGCGAGATCACCGAGGCGGTGCCGCTGGCGGTCGCCAGCGACCGCGCCCTGTTCGCCAAGCCGGAAATAAAACTCGCCATGCCGCCGACCTTCGGCGGCACGCAGCGCCTGCCGAGGCTTGCCGGGCGCAAACGCGCGCTCGAACTGCTGCTTACCGGCGAGCCTTTCTCGCCCGCGCGGGCGCTGGAACTCGGGCTGGTCAACAAAGTCGTGCCGCATGAGGAGCTGATGCCGGCCGCGCTCGATCTTGCGAACCGCATCATCCGCCATTCGCAGGCGGCGGTGGCTGGCATTCTCACCGCGGTGGCGCGCGGCATCAACCTTAGCATCGCCGAGGGCCTGCTGGTCGAGGCCGAGCAGTTCGCCCGCATGGCCCCGACCGCCGACCTCGGCGAAGGGCTCAGCGCCTGGATCGAGCGGCGCCAGCCCATCTATGACGGCTCATGGACGCACGTCACCCAGCTGAGCGAGGCACGGCGCGCCTCGCTTCGGCTCGACCCCGCGGCGGATTAGGGCGCCGCGTTGAGGCGACCCTTCATGTTGGGGTGGAAGCGGCAGAAATAGTCGACCGCTCCCGCTTGCTTGAGGGTGATCCTGCCTTTCGATTTCGGCGGGATCATCACCTCCCAGCCGCCCTTCACTGTCGCGGTGTGGGCGATGACGTCCTTGTTCACCCACTCGATCGTGTCGCCGACCTTGGCCTCGACGCTCGCCGGCGAGTAGACCAGCCTGTCGATCGTCACCTCGATGGTGGCGGCGAGCGCCGGCGAAGCGACAAGCGCCAGCGCCAGCGAGCCGAGCAGCGATAATGCGCCCGCCCTCATTTGAGCGTGCCGGCGACATGCTCGGCATGCTGCTCATGTCCCTGGAAGATTTTCAGCCCGGTCTCGAGCAGGCTCTTCAGCTCGGCATTGCTGGCCGAAGGAATGAGCAGGGTTTCGAGCGCGCCGTTGACCTGCTTGTGATAGGCGACCTCGTTCTCGATATAGGCCTTGTCGAAGGCAGTGCCCTCGAGCTTTGCCAGCTTGGCGCGCTCTTCCTTCGCCGCCTTGGTCAGCGCCTGGCTGGTGGCGTTGTCTTCCGGCTTCACCTTCAGCTTCTTCACCAGGTCGAGAGCCTGCTTGTTCACCGCCTCGTGGTCGCGCTCCATATCCTTGGCAAAATCGACGACCTCCTTGGTTTTCGACTTCTGGATCGCCAGCTTCGCCGCCTCGATGTCGAGCACGCCGGCCGTATAGGCGATATGGGCGATCTGCGGGTCGGTCGGCTTCTCGGCGGCCTCAGCCAGCGGCGCTGCGCTGACGAGGAGGAAGGCTGCGAGGGCTGCGGTCGGTCGGATAAACATGGCATCTCCTTCGCCCGGCACAGAGGCACCGGGCTCCATTCTGGGTTGACTGCCATTGGATGCGAGAGAGGGCGAAACGTTCCCGGGAAAAGTCGCGGGACACATACTCATCACTTCGTCATCTTAGGGTCTGCGCGCGTCGCTTTGCTCCTGCTACGCCCAGGATGACGAGGCGATGGCGGCGATGCCTATCCTCAACGCGGGCTTCGCGAAATCTGAACGCGCCTCAGCCCTCGAAGCCGAGCCTCTTCATCACCGCCCGCGTCAGCCGTTCGCAGCGCCGGCCGGCGAAAGGAAAAGCGTCGAGCAGCACCGGGCCGATCTCGTCGTCCAGCGCCTTGCGCACCAAGGCACGCGCCCGGTGCAGCCTTGTCTTCACCGTTTCCGGCCTGATGCCGAGCAGGTCGGCGGTTTCCTCGATGCTCAATCCCTCGATGACGCGGGCGACGAAGACCGTGCGATAGACATCGGGAAGGCTGTCGGTCGCCCGCTCGACAAGCCCGAGGATCTGCCGCTGCGCCATTGTCCGCTCCGGATCGTCGCCAGGGTTCAAGTCATTTGAATTCAACGGAAACCGGATGATCTGCGCGTCAGGGTTTTCAGGCATTGCCACGATGCGTTTTCTCTTGCGCAGCCGGCCGAGCGCCTCGTTGATGACGATGCGCGACAGCCAGGTCGAGAGCGAGGCATCGCCGCGGAAGCTGTCGAGGCTGGCGAAGGCGCGCATATAGGCTTCCTGCACGATGTCCTCGGCCTCGGCGTCGTTGCGCACCACGCCGCGCGCGATGCGGTAGAGCCGCTGGTTGTGCGTCTTGATGATGAAGCGGAAGGCGCCGGGGTCCCGTGCCAGGGCCCGGCGCACCAACGCCATCTCGCCGGCCTCCGCCGCCGAAACCGCGGCGGCCTGACTTGCTGACTTCATCATCGCGCCCCGATCTCCCAACAGGCATTACATCCGGGCAATTGGACGCGCCTGCCGGCAAAAGGTTCCCGGATTTTCCCGATCCAGTCGCGCGCTATGCTACAGCTTTCAGCGCCGGCCTGTCTGCAGCCTGCGCGCGGGCGGCGGCGGCAAGCAGATCGGTCTGGGTGATGAGTCCGAGAATATGCCGTCCGGCGTCGACGATCACCACCGCATGGCTGCGCCCGTCGGTCAGCAGCGGCAGCAGGCTCATCGCCGGCGTCTCGGGCGAGGCCGTGCCGGCCTTCGACATCACGCCCTTCACGGTGTCGGTCGCTTGCGTCAGTTCGCGCAGGCCGACGGCGCCGACCAGCCTCGCCTCGGCGTCGACCACCGGCAGGGTGCGGATATTGTGGTCGAGAAGCTGCTTGCGCGCCTCGTCGGCGGTGGCGTTCTCCGACATCGAGATCACGTCGCGGGACATGATGTCCCGGCAGAGCAGCGTCCGATGCGCGCGCACCATCGCCTGCAGCTCGACCTGGCGCAGCAGCCTTTCGATGTCGTCACGGTCGATGTCGAAGGTCTCGTCGAGTGCCGCCAGGGCGGCATCGACATCCTCGGGCCGGAAGCCGACGCGCTCCGCCGGGGGCCGGTCGGCTGTGCCGTGGCTGTTGGCGGCAGGCTGAGGCACATGCGGATAGTTGCGCCGCGACAGCTTGTGGAACAGGAAACCGAGCGTCACCAATATGATCGAGTTCAGCGCTACCGGCACGAAGGGAAACAGGAAGCCGGCGCTGATCACGGCCGGCCCGCCAAGCACGCCGGTGAGGGCTGCTGCACCGCCCGGCGGATGCAGCGAGCGCGTGAAAGACATGGCTGCGATCGCCAGCGCCACCGCCAGCCCGGAGGCGATCACCGGGTTGTGCACGAAATGCGCCACCGTCACGCCGACCAGCGCGGAGATCGTGTTGCCGCCGATGATCGACCAGGGCTGCGCCAGCGGGCTCGACGGCACGGCAAAGAGCAGCACGGCGGACGCGCCCATCGGCGCCACCACCATCGCCACATGCGGTCCGTTGCCCATGGCGAGCCCGCTGATCACGCCGGTCAGCGCGATGCCGATGGTCGCGCCGATGCAGGCAAGCAGCCGCTCGCGCAGCGTCGCGCCGGCAAGGATCGGAACGAAGAGGCGGAACGCCATGGCAGCCCCAGGTCGAATGGCTTGAACTGTCGAATGGTGGAATTTGCGCTGCCCGCAATGCCGCCGAAGCCACGGATTTGGAAGCCAAACCAATCCGTATATTCGCGGCTGGAGAGAATATTATTGCAGCGCGGATCGCCTGCGACATGCTGCCAGCGGCCTCGGCTTTCTCAATCGCGCCAAGGTCTTACGGCCGTCCGCGGATTCAGTTTGGCAACGGCACTAGCCCGTCGCTCAGGCCTCGGCCGCGGCGGCGAGGCCGCGCCGAAGGTCGGCCTTGAGGTCCTCGACGTCTTCCAGTCCGATCTGCAGGCGGATCAGCGGCCCGGCATAGGAGCCCTTGGCGATGGTGCGGTCCCCCAGAAAGACCGGCACGGCAAGGCTCTCATAGCCGCCCCAGGAGTAGCCGAGGCCGAAGATGGTCAGCGCGTCGAGGAAGGCGTGCTGCGCCTTCTGTCCGCCGCCATTCAGAACGATCGAAAAGACGCCGCTCGAGCCGCAGAAATCGCGCTTCCAGAGCGCATGGTCGGGATGGCTCGGCAGCGCCGGATGCAGCACCTGCGCCACGCCCGGTTGCTCCTCCAGCCAGCGCGCGATTTCGAGCGCGCTCTTCTGGTGCTGCTCCAGCCTCACCCCCATGGTGCGCAGGCCGCGCAGCGTCTGATAGATGTCGTCCGGGCCCGAACAGCAGCCCAGCGTGCAGAACCCTTCATAGAGCTGCTTCCAGCAAGCCTCATTGGCCGAGACCAGGCCGAGCAGGACGTCCGAATGGCCGGCCGGGTATTTGGTCGCCGCATGGATCGAGATGTCGACGCCGTGGTCGAGCGGCTTGAAGTAGAGCGGCGTCGCCCAGGTGTTGTCCATCATGACGATGGCGTTTGCTGCATGCGCCGCCTTGGCGATCGCCGGAATGTCCTGCACCTCATAGGTGTTCGATCCCGGCGACTCGGTGAACACCACCTTGGTGTTGGGCTTGATCAGCGATGCAATTCCGGCGCCGATGCGCGGATCGTAATATTCGACTTCGATGCCGAGTCGCTTCAGCATGGTATCGGCGAAATTCCGCGTCGGGTGATAGACCGAATCGACGATCAAAACATGGTCGCCGGCCGAGACGAAGGTGAGCAGGGGAATCGTCACCGCGGCCAGTCCCGACGGCACGGCGATCGTGCCGGCCGAGCCTTCCAGCGCATCGACGGCGAGCGTGAGCGCATCCATCGTCGGTGTGCCGCGCGTGCCGTAGGTGTATTTCTGGCTTCGCGAGGCCATCGAGGCGGCGTCGGGGTAAAGCACCGTCGAGGCATGCACGACCGGCGGATTGACGAAGCCGAAATAGTCGCGCGGGTTATTGCCGGAATGGGCAAGCCGCGTGTTGATGCCGATGTTGCTGCCGTCTGTCGCCATAGTTCGTCGCTCGTCGCCCATAGTTCGTCGCTCGTCGCAGTGTGTCAGGGGCTCAGCCATAGAGCGGTGGAACTGGTCGCGCAACCGCTGCGAACCCGCCAAGCGATGGTGTTTGGCTGGGCCAAATGAGAGGTCGCCGGCTCACCTTTCGTGCCCCTTGCAGGCCTCCGGCGACGATGCGCCGGAGGCAGCCCGGCGCGCCTTTCTTCGCTACGAATCACGCCAGTCCTTCCATTGGCGCGAACAAGTAGTAAGAGGCGGGAGTTCAGGTAATGGCCAAAATTTCGATGGCGCCGGACTTGCCGGTCCCGGCTGCAGCTCTTGACCAATTTGCGAGCGCTTTTGGCTGCAATTCGGTGATTTGCAGCAATCGGTTTTCAAACGTGTCGCAATTCGGTCATTTCCCTTGACCTCACAGGAATAATCGCCTTCGATGCGTTTCGTGAATGGGAGGCAGTGCATCGGCGAAACGATGCGGGTCCGGGAGCGGGCCTACGTGGGAGCTGCATTCGCAAACGAAAAAAGATCAAGCGTCGCCTGCAATTAGGGGCGCCTGTAACAGAAAAGGGTCTGTGGGTCATGAAACACATTGCATTGGGCATGCTTGGCGCCGCCGCGCTCGGGCTCATGGCGTCCGCCGCTTCGGCCGGCACGCTCGACACCGTCAAGCAGAAGGGCTTCATCCAGTGCGGCGTCTCGACCGGCCTCGCCGGCTTCTCGGCGCCGGACGACAAGGGCGACTGGAAGGGCATCGATGCGGATTTCTGCCGCGCTGTCGCGGCCGCCGTCTTCGGTGACGGCTCCAAGGTCAAGTTCACGCCGCTCAGCGCCAAGGAGCGTTTCACCGCCCTGCAGTCTGGCGAGATTGATATCCTCTCGCGCAACACCACCTGGACGAGCAACCGCGACAGCGCGCTCGGCCTCGATTTTGTCGGCGTCACCTATTATGACGGCCAGGGCTTCATGATCAACGCCAAGAAGCTGCCGGGCGTGAACTCCGCGCTGCAGCTTTCGGGCGCCGCGGTCTGCGTGCAGAGCGGCACCACCACGGAGCTCAACCTCGCCGACTACTTCAAGAAGAACAAGATGGAGTACAACCCCGTCGTGTTCGAGAAGCTGGAAGAGGTCAACGCCGCCTATGATTCCGGTCGCTGCGACGCCTACACCACCGACCAGTCCGGCCTCTACGGCATCCGCCTGACGCTCTCCTCGCCCGCCGACCACGTCGTGCTGCCCGAGATCATCTCCAAGGAACCGCTCGGCCCGGCTGTGCGCCAGGGCGACGATCAATGGGCCCATATCGCGCGGTGGACGTATTTCGCGCTGCTCAATGCCGAGGAAGCCGGCATCACGCAGGCCAATGTCGAGGAGATGAAGTCGTCGACCGATCCGAACATCCAGCGCCTCCTTGGCACTGAGCCCGATGGCAAATACGGCGCCGATCTCGGCCTCTCCAACGACTGGGTTGTCAACATCATCAAGGCGGTCGGCAACTACGGTGAAATGTTTGAGCGCAATGTCGGCTCGGGTAGCCCGCTCAAGATCGCGCGCGGCATCAACGCTCTGTGGACGAAGGGCGGCCTGCAATATGGTCCGCCGGTTCGCTGATTGAAATGTGATCCGGGAGGCAGGTCGTCTGCCTCCCGGTTTCTCTTTTCAGGGGATCGTCTATGGCTTCGCAGGAAATCCTTCGGCAGGAGCCGGGTCGCGGCTCCTTCATCAATGACCCGAAAATACGCGCCCTGTTCTTTCAGACGCTGGTCGTAATTCTTCTGTTCGTTTCGATCTGGTGGATCGTCAACAACGTCATCGAGAACCTCCAGCGCCTTCATATCGCTTCAGGCTTCCAGTTCCTCAGGAACAGGGCCGGTTTCGATATCTCCGACACGCCGATTGCCTATACGTCGGACGCAACCTATGGCCGTGCGCTCATCGTCGGCTTGCTCAACACAATCATCGTTGCCGCCGCCGGCATTGTCCTGGCCACCATAGTCGGCTTCATCATTGGCATCGGCCGGCTATCGCAAAATTGGCTGATCCGTAAGATCTGCACGGTCTATGTCGAGATCTTCCGCAATATCCCGCCGCTGCTGGTCATCTTCTTCTGGTATTCGGGCGTGCTCGCGGTGCTGCCGCCGCCGCGCGAGAGCTATCACCTGCCGTTCGGCTCCTTCCTCAACCAGCGCGGCTTCTATTTTCCGCGCGGTGTCTGGGGCGACGGCTCCTGGCTGGTTCTGGTCGCTTTCGTCGTGGCGCTCGCCATGGCGTGGTTTGTCGCGCACCGGGCGCGCCAGCGGCAGATGGCCACCGGCCAGCAATTTCCGGTGTTCTGGACCTCGGTCGCCCTGATCGTCGGCCTGCCCGTGCTCGCCTTCCTGCTCGCCGGCATGCCGCTTACCTTCGACTTCCCGAAGCAGTCGACCTTCAATCTGACAGGCGGATTTCAGATCAAGCCTGAGTTCCTGTCGCTCCTGCTGGCGCTTTCCTTCTACACGGCCGCCTTCATCGCCGAGATCGTGCGCGCCGGCATCAAGGGCGTGAGCAAAGGCCAGAGCGAAGCGGCGGCTGCACTCGGCCTGCGTTCCGGCCCGATCCTGCGCCTGGTGGTGATCCCGCAGGCGATGCGCATCGTCATCCCGCCGCTCACCAGCCAGTATCTGAACCTGACCAAGAACTCGTCGCTGGCGATCGCCATCGGCTACCCCGATCTCACCGCCACCGCCGGCACGGTGCTCAACCAGACCGGCCAGGCGGTCGAGGGCGTGTTTCTCATGATGATCGCCTATCTGGTGCTGAGCCTCGTCACCTCTGCAGTGATGAACGTGGTCAACGCCAGGATGGCGCTGGTGGAGAGGTAGAGCCATGCAGGAACACGACATGTCCTGGGTGCGCACCGAGATGACGCTGGCGCAGCCGGCGCCTCCTGGCGAGCGCGGCGCCTATGCCTGGGTGCGCAAGAACCTGACCGCCTCGGTTGGCGACACTATCCTGACCATCCTCGGCATCGCCATAGTCGCCTGGATCCTGCCGCAGGTCATCAACTGGGCCTTCATAAACGCAGTGTGGACCGGGCCGGACCGCACGGTCTGCGTCACCGTCTCGCAAGGCGGTATCCAGCCCGACGGCTGGACCGGCGCCTGCTGGGCTTTCGTCAACGCCAAGTTCGGCCAGTTCATGTTCGGCACCTATCACATCGAAGAACGCTGGCGGCCTATCCTGGTCGCCATCCTGTTCGTGGTGTTGCTGGTGCCTATGCTGATCCCGCGCGTGCCGCGCAAGGGGCTGAACGCCATCCTGCTCTTCCTCGTGCTGCCGGTCGTCGCCCACTTCCTTTTGGTCGGCGGCGTGTTCGGCCTGCCGCATGTCGAGACCTCGCGCTGGGGTGGGCTGCTGGTGACGCTCAGCCTCTCCTTCGTTGGTATGGCCGTGTCGCTGCCCCTGGGCATCGCTCTGGCGCTCGGCCGTCGCTCCCAGATGCCGATCGTCAAATGGCTTTGCGTCGTCTTCATCGAGACGGTGCGCGGCATTCCGCTGATCACCGTGCTGTTCTTCGCGAGCGTCATGCTGCCGCTTTTCCTTCCCGAGGGCGTTACC
>NZ_RZSF01000231.1:0-11049 GCF_004023325.1 Mesorhizobium sp. M1A.F.Ca.ET.072.01.1.1
CGCTGGGTGATGCTCGCGCACGGCATCCTCGATTTCGAGACCGACGACGAGGTCGAGGTGTTCATCGACCCGCGCCACATCATGGTCTTCGACCAGAACGGCGGCGCGGTGACTGCGTCGAAGCTGGCGGCCTGAGGAGGAAGCGATGGCACGCATCGACGTCAACCACATCCGCCACTCCTACCTGACCAATCCAAAGAAGGATTCGGATTTCGCGCTGAAGGAGGTGCATCACACCTTCGAGGACGGCGGCGCCTATGCGCTGCTCGGGCCGTCCGGCTGCGGCAAGACTACCTTGCTCAACATCATTTCGGGGCTGCTCCATCCCTCGCACGGCCAGCTCCTGTTCAACGGCCGGAACGTGACCAATCTGTCGACGCAGGAGCGCAATATCGCCCAGGTGTTCCAATTCCCGGTCATCTACGACACCATGACCGTCTACGACAATCTGGCCTTTCCGCTGCGCAACCGCCGCGTGCCGGAGGCCGATGTCGACCGCAAGGTGCGCGAGACGCTCGACATGATCGATCTCGCCTCGATGGCGAACCGGAAGGCGCGCCGGCTGACCGCCGACCAGAAGCAGAAGATCTCGCTCGGTCGAGGACTGGTGCGCTCGGACGTCAACGCCATCCTGTTCGACGAGCCGCTCACCGTCATCGATCCGCATATGAAATGGGTGCTGCGTTCGCAGCTCAAGCAACTGCATCGCCGCTTCGGCTACACCATGGTCTACGTCACGCACGACCAGACTGAAGCGCTGACTTTCGCCGACCGCGTCGTGGTCATGTATGACGGCGAGATCGTGCAGATCGGCACGCCGGCCGAGCTGTTCGAGCGGCCGCGCCACACCTTCGTCGGCTATTTCATCGGTTCGCCGGGCATGAATGTGCTTCCGGTTGCGCTCGAAGGCAGGACGGCGTTGCTCGGCTCGCAGCGCATCGAACTGCCGGGCGCACCCAAGGCCGAAGCCGGTCCGGTCGAGCTCGGCATCCGTCCCGAATATGTCCGGCTCGGCCGCGAAGGCATGGCGGTGTCAGTCAGCAAGGTCGAGGATGTTGGCCGCCATAAGGTGGTTCGCGCCAATCTCGAGGGCAAAGAGATCGCCGCCGTCATCGGCGAGGACGATGAGGTGCCGACCGAACCCAAGGTCCGCTTCGATCCGGCCGGCATCAACATCTATGCCGATTCATGGCGCGTCGAGATGGGGGCGTAGATGGAAAAGACCTGGAACAACAAAGCCTGGTTCCTCGTCCTGCCGGTGTTGGTGCTGGTGGCCTTCTCGGCCGTCATCCCGCTGATGACCGTCGTCAACTATTCGGTGCAGGACACGTTCGGCAACAACGTCTTCTTCTGGGCCGGCACCGAGTGGTTCGAGGAGTTGCTGGCGTCCGACCGCTTCTGGGAAGCGATGGCGCGCAACCTGATCTTCTCCTTCATCATCCTGGCGATCGAGGTGCCGCTCGGCATCTTCATCGCGCTCAACATGCCGAAGAAGGGCTGGGGCGTGCCGGTCTGCCTGGTGCTGATGGCGCTGCCGCTGCTCATCCCATGGAACGTCGTCGGCACGATCTGGCAGGTGTTCGGCCGCAACGACATCGGCCTGCTCGGCTACTACGTCAACGCATTCGGTATCGACTACAATTATGTCCAGGATCCGATCGACGCGTGGGTCACCGTCATCATCATGGACGTCTGGCACTGGACGAGCCTGGTCGTGCTGCTCTGCTATGCCGGCCTGGTTTCGATCCCGGACGCCTTCTACCAGGCGGCCAAGATCGACGGCGCCTCGCGCTGGGCGGTGTTCCGCCACATCCAGCTGCCGAAGATGCAGCGCGTGCTGCTGATCGCGGTGCTGCTGCGCTTCATGGACTCCTTCATGATCTATACCGAGCCCTTCGTCGTCACCGGCGGCGGTCCCGGCAATTCGACCACCTTCCTGTCGATCGACCTCGTCAAGATGGCGCTCGGTCAGTTCGATCTCGGTCCGGCGGCGGCCATGTCGCTGGTCTATTTCCTGATCATCCTGTTGTTGTCGTGGGTGTTCTACACCGTGATGACCAACTACGACGCGGAGCGCTGAGATGGCGAGCGCAAACGAGACGACACGCGTAAGCGAAGCGGCGGTCACCGAGGTAGGCAGCACCCTTTCGCAGGACGAGGTGGCGAAGCTGATGCGGCGCCGGGGCGAGGAATCGCGCTGGTGGTGGATTGTGCCGACGCTCTACATCGTCGTGCTGCTGCTGCCGATCTACTGGCTCATCAACATGAGCTTCAAGACCAATGCGGAGATCGTGTCGTCGCTGACGCTGTTCCCGCACAATCCGACGCTGGCAAATTACCGCACCATCTTCACCGATGCGTCCTGGTATTCGGGCTACATCAATTCGATCACCTATGTGGTGATGAACATGGTGATCTCGGTGGCCGTGGCGCTGCCCGCGGCCTACGCCTTCTCGCGCTACCGCTTCCTCGGCGACAAGCACCTGTTCTTCTGGCTGTTGACGAACCGCATGGCGCCGCCGGCGGTGTTTGCCCTGCCGTTCTTCCAGCTCTATTCGGCCTTCGGCCTGATCGACACCCATATCGCCGTGGCGCTGGCGCACTGCCTGTTCAACGTGCCGCTGGCGGTATGGATCCTGGAAGGCTTCATGTCCGGGGTGCCGAAGGAGATCGACGAGACCGCCTATATCGACGGCTATTCCTTCCCGCGCTTCTTCGTAAAGATCTTCATGCCACTGATCGCGAGCGGCATCGGCGTCGCCTGCTTCTTCTGCTTCATGTTCTCTTGGGTGGAGCTTCTGATCGCCCGCACGCTGACGACGACCGACGCCAAGCCGATCGCGGCCACCATGACCCGCACCGTCTCGGCCGCCGGCATGGACTGGGGGCTGCTCGCCGCGGCCGGCGTGCTGACGCTGATCCCCGGCGCGCTGGTGATCTGGTTTGTGCGCAACTATATCGCCAAGGGCTTCGCCCTGGGGAGGGTGTGATCGATGAACCTCGACTTCTCCTGGATGGCGTGGACGTTGCCGACAGCGGCTTTCTTCGGAACGGTATTGCTGCTGCTGGTCGGCATGGCGGCCTGGGAATATGCCTCGCCGGGCGGCAACCCGCGCGTTGGGATCCTGCGCTTCGAAACGACGCGCGGCGACCGCCTCTTCCTGTCGCTGCTCGGCAGCGCCTTTATCCATCTCGCTTGGCTGGGTCTCGTTGGACCCAACCTGTGGTGGGCTCTCGCTCTCTCCGTGGTCTACGCGATCGGCGTATTCCGATACGTATAGAGGGGGAAATAGTTGGAGCGGCCGCGTGCCGGCGGCCGCTCCAGATCGCACTTGCAACCTAAGACTGGAGGAAACACATGCGACGGCAAATTTTTACATCAACGACAGCCATTGCACTATTGCTGGGCGTAGGTAACGCCTATGCCGGTATGGACGAGGCAAAAGCTTTTCTCGACAAGGAGATAGGTGATCTGTCGACGCTTTCGCGCGCCGATCAGGAAAAGGAAATGCAGTGGTTCATCGACGCAGCCAAGCCGTTTGCCGGCATGGACATCAAGGTCGTGTCGGAAACCATCGCCACCCATTCCTATGAATCGCAGGTGCTGGCGCCGGCCTTCTCGGCCATCACCGGCATCAAGGTCACCCACGACACGATCCAGGAAGGTGATGTGGTCGAGAAGATCCAGACCCAGATGCAGACCGGTCAGAACCTCTATGACGGCTGGGTCAACGATTCCGACCTGATCGGCACGCACTGGCGCTACCAGCAGGTGCGCAACCTGACCGACTGGATGGAAGGCGACGGCAAGGACGTCACCAATCCGAATCTCGACCTGAAGGACTTCATCGGCACCTCGTTCACGACGGCGCCCGACAAGAAGCTCTATCAGCTGCCGGACCAGCAGTTCGCGAACCTCTACTGGTTCCGCTACGACTGGTTCAACGACGAGAAGAACAAGGCCGACTTCAAGGCCAAGTACGGCTACGACCTCGGCGTTCCCGTCAACTGGTCGGCCTATGAGGACATCGCCGCGTTCTTCACCGGCCGCGAGATCGACGGCAAGAAGGTCTACGGCCACATGGACTACGGTAAGAAGGACCCGTCGCTCGGCTGGCGGTTCACCGACGCCTGGCTGTCCATGGCCGGCAACGGCGACAAGGGCATTCCGAACGGCCTGCCGGTGGACGAATGGGGGATCAAGGTCGACGAGAATTCGCGGCCCGTGGGCTCCTGCACCGCGCGCGGCGGCGACACGAATGGTCCGGCTGCCGTCTACTCGATCCAGAAATACCTCGACTGGCTGAAGGCCTACGCTCCGGCCGAAGCGCAGGGCATGACCTTCTCCGAATCCGGCCCGGTTCCGGCGCAGGGTGGGGTGGCCCAGCAGATCTTCTGGTACACCGCTTTCACCGCCTCGATGGTCGACGCCAGCGCCAAGGCGGTGCTGAACGACGACGGCACGCCGAAGTGGCGCATGGCGCCGTCGCCGCATGGTGTCTACTGGAAGGACGGCATGAAGCTCGGCTACCAGGACGTGGGTTCCTGGACGTTGATGAAGTCGACGCCGACCGACCGCGCCAAGGCCGCCTGGCTTTACGCCCAGTTCGTCACCTCGAAGACCGTCGACGTGAAGAAGAGCCATGTCGGCTTGACCTTCATCCGCGAGAGCACGATCCACGACAAGAGCTTCACCGAGCGCGCTCCGAAGCTCGGCGGCCTGATCGAGTTCTACCGCTCGCCGGCCCGCGTCCAGTGGTCGCCGACCGGCACCAACGTGCCTGACTATCCGAAGCTCGCTCAGCTCTGGTGGCAGGCGATCGGCGATGCGTCGTCGGGCGCCAAGACCGCGCAGGAAGCGATGGACTCGCTTTGCGCCGAGCAGGAAAAGGTCATGAGCCGCATCGAAAAGTCGGGCGTCCAGGGCGATATCGGCCCGAAGATGGCCGAAGAGCATGATCTCGAATACTGGAACAAGGACGCGGTCTCGAAGGGCAACCTTGCGCCGCAGTTGAAGATCGAGAACGAAAAGGAAAAGCCGATCACCATCAACTACGACGAGTTGGTGAAGAGCTGGCAGCAGCAGTAACTGCATGACGCAGGCCCGCGAGCCTGTGTAGGAAATGCAGGGGAGGCGGCTTGGCCGTCTCCCCTGTTGCATGAGAAGTGGAGGGACGGAATGAGCGGTTTTGTGCTGGCCATCGACCAGGGAACGACCTCGACCAGGGCGATCGTCTTCGACAGCGAAATGAAAGTCGCCGGCACGGGCCAGCAGGAATTCACGCAGCATTATCCGGCTTCCGGCTGGGTCGAGCATGATCCGGAAGACATTTGGGCAAGCGTGCTCGCGACAGTGAAGGCGGCGCTGAAGGCTGCCGGTTGCGCAGCATCGGATATGGCCGCGATCGGCATCACCAACCAGCGCGAGACGGTGGTCATCTGGGACAAGGCGACGGGAAAACCGATCCACAACGCGATTGTGTGGCAGGACAGACGAACCGCGCCGCTTTGCCAGAAGCTCAAGAAGCAAGGGCTGGAGAAGACGTTCACGAAAAAGACCGGGCTGCTGCTCGATCCCTATTTCTCCGGCACCAAGATCGCCTGGATGCTGGACAAGGTGAAGGGCGCGAGAAAGCGCGCCGAGAAAGGCGAATTGCTCGCCGGCACGATCGACAGTTTTCTCATCTGGCGCCTGACCGGCGGCAAGGTACACGCCACCGATGCCACCAACGCCTCGCGCACGCTGGTCTACAACATCGAGAAGAATGTCTGGGACGACGAGCTGCTGTCCATCCTGAACATACCGGCCGCGGTCCTGCCGCAGGTGAAGGACTGCGCCGATGATTTCGGTGTCACAGAAAAGAGCCTTTTCGGCGCCGAGATGAGGATTCTCGGGGTCGCCGGCGACCAGCACGCAGCGACCATCGGCCAGGCCTGTTTCGAGCCGGGCATGATGAAGTCCACCTACGGCACCGGCTGCTTCGCGCTGCTGAACACCGGCGCCGATCTGGTGCGCTCGAAGAACCGGCTCTTGACCACCATCGCCTATCGGTTGAACGGCAAGACCACCTATGCGCTGGAGGGCTCGATCTTCATTGCGGGTGCCGCCGTGCAATGGCTGCGCGACGGCATCAAGGTGATCGGCAAGGCCGAGCAGAGCGGTGCGCTCGCCGGGACCGCCGATCCGGCGCAACAAGTCTATCTGGTGCCGGCCTTTGTCGGCCTCGGCGCGCCGCACTGGGACGCGGATGCCCGCGGCGCGATCTTCGGCCTGACGCGCAATTCGGGCCCGGCCGAGTTCGCGCGCGCGGCGCTCGAATCCGTCGCCTTCCAGACGCGCGACCTGCTCGACGCCATGCGCAAGGATTGGAAGGGCGCTTCCGCCAAGACCGTCCTGCGGGTCGACGGCGGCATGGTCGCATCGGATTGGACCATGCAGAGGTTGGCCGACATCCTCGACGCGCCGGTCGATCGGCCGACCATCCTGGAAACGACCGCGCTGGGTGCCGCCTGGCTCGCCGGATCCAAAGCCGGCGTGTGGCCGAAGGCGAAGGAGTTTGCCAAGACCTGGGCTCTCGATAAGCGCTTCAAGCCGGATATGGACGCCGCCACCCGTTCCGCCAAGCTGAGTGGCTGGCGCGACGCAGTGCGCAGGACGCTGAGCGTGCAATGAGGCGCGCGGGAGACACGGCAAGGCGAGGGGGCATGAAGCATCCGGATTGGTATCCCGCATGGCGTGACGAGGCTTTCGATCAGTTGAACGCCAAGAACCATCGTTTGGAGGATGAATTCCGCCTCGGCAGCTGGCAGCGCTACGACTATGACTTAACGAC
Organism: Mesorhizobium sp. M1A.F.Ca.ET.072.01.1.1; assembly: GCF_004023325.1. NCBI lineage: Bacteria > Pseudomonadati > Pseudomonadota > Alphaproteobacteria > Hyphomicrobiales > Phyllobacteriaceae > Mesorhizobium > Mesorhizobium sp. M1A.F.Ca.ET.072.01.1.1. Next base: position 6,834 of record NZ_RZSF01000231.1, read on the forward strand.
CGGAAAACTGCTTTTTTCGGCAGATGGCGTCGTCAAGGTGGTCGCCCGCATACAGATTGCCGGCTCTACAAGCGCCAAGGCGGACAACTGGCTCTGGGCTTGGGCAAATTCAAATTTGCCGGGCGACCTCCTCAGCGACGCCAAACTGGCTCGGTCATTCGGCGAGGAGAAGGGCATAGACGAACTGGCGCAGGCTTATGTGCTCGACGTGGCCGATGACCTCGAAGCGCTTGGTTGGGGACTGACCGGTGCCATGGTTCGGATTTGCAACGCGCTCGGAGCCTATCGCTCACCGCGAGGGGAAGGCGGGGGCCTGTACCTGATATTGAAAAGCGTCAACTGGGCCAGCTGAATGAACAGAGAGCCCGTGCCTTGCGGCACGGGCTCGGTCAACGACCCTGGATACTGACTGGAGGCTGTCAGTAGGGCGAAACGCACTGCTGACGCGGGCCGTTGTAGGGCTGGAAGGTGTTGTCCGAGGCGCGATAAGACCGATAGCGGTCATAGCACCACTGCACATGCGCATCGCCGCCACGATAGACGCGGTTCTGGCTGTTGATGATGGCGCCAGTAATCAGCGCGCCGGTGGCGAAGGCAGCGAGCGGGAACCAATAATCGCCATGCCGGCGATAGCCGCGGCGATATTCACGGTAGCCGCGATGGCCGTTCCAGTAGACGACGCCGTCCCGACGCGAGAAATCGCGGTTGAAGCTGCGGTGTCGCCTCCAATCCCGATACTGCACGGTCTGGACATCCGACGAGAGGCCCTGGGATTGTGGCACATAAGCTGGCAGTGCGTTGACCGGCACCATCTCCGCCGCGATGAACGACGCCGAGAGGGCGGCTGCCATCAGGCCTGATGCGATCCTTTTCATCGATGTACTCCTCGAGGGTTGGTAATCGTCCCTGTGTTGCGAAACGGGTCTCGGTTGCAATGGTTCCCGCTTCTCGATCAACGTATTGTTATCGTAGGGCTTTCTGAAGCGGCCCGGGTCCGGGTGATCGGCGGAGGCACCGAAAGCTTCTCCCGGGCACCTTAACCGCTCCTTTGGAATCCGTTCAAAATCCGCCTTGGAAGCTGGTGTTTTTCCGGTTGACCGGTCGCGGCACTCTCCCTATGTTCCGCGCAATTTCGAGGGCGGCGTTTTGAGCCCGCGGGAGCGCGTAGCTCAGCCGGTAGAGCAACTGACTTTTAATCAGTAGGTCATGGGTTCGAATCCCATCGCGCTCACCAAATATCCGGGCCATTTCAAAGATATAAGGTTTCGGCTGCGAAACGGGCAGACCGCTTTTCACGCCCCGGCTTAGCTGAGGCTAACTGATTGGCAAGGAAAAAGCCGGCAGCCGAAACGACCCGACCAGCGGCATCTGGTCTTCCTGTCTCATTTCAGGACGGGAATGCTTGGCATCGGCTTTGCACCCAGACATGGCCGGCTTGATCCCCGGCAGCTCGTCGGGCTTGAAGGCCGTTGTTGGGGGCCTCGCCCGGCGAGTTCTTCCCAAAGCGACCCTCCGGCGCCGCTGCTGCCTTCCGCCTAGGCTCAACAGCCTCCGTGAGTTCTGATTGTCAGGTTCCGCAAGATCGCTTGCGGGGAGTCACTCATGCTCGGCAGGCGGCTTGCGCGGGCAGGACGGTTGCGCGATGCTGCCGTTGGGGAGTGGTGTCGCAATATCGATTCTGTGGAATCACCACTATGTTCGTTGACTACTATGAGCTGCTCGAGATCAGCCCGAACGCGAATTCGGAAACGATCGAGCGGATATTTCGTTACTTTGCCATGCGCTACCATCCCGACAATCGGGATACCGGCAATGAGTCACGCTTCAGCGAAATCGTAGAAGCCCACAATACGCTCAAGGATCCAGTCAAACGCGCCCAATACGATGTCCAATATAGAGACCATTTGAGCGTTCGCCGCGATCTCGCCGAAGAAGCCAGCGATGCCAAAGGGCTTGAACGGGACGTTGTCATCCAGGCCAAGCTGCTGTCGCTTCTCTATGTAAAACGTCGACAGGACGTCAACAATCCTGGCATCGGCGATGAAGAGCTCGAACGCTTGTCAGGCTGCCCGCGAGAACATCTGGAATTTCATCTTTGGTATCTGAAGGCAAAGAGCTGGATAGCAAGGATCGAAAACGGGATGTTCGCGATCACCGTAGACGGCATCGATCGCGCCAATTCAGAGCATCGCCGTGAAACCGTCGCAACCAGGCTGCTGGATCATACAACTTGACGGTGCCCTCTGATACTGCCGGCTGATCGGTTGCTTTTACATTCGCGATTGCTTGTGTTCGAATTCCGCCGGGGCCATGGTTGCCCGGCGAGTAGGATCGATCCGGTGTGGGCCGGCCGCGCCATGCCTGGTTCCGTGCAACCTGGCAGGTAGCGTCAGGATGGCGGCCCAAGGGGAGGATAAGTTGCCCGAGAAGAAGGTGATCGCCGTCAAAGACTGGACTTGCGCCATGAGTGACGAACTCGGCCGCGTGGCCCTGACCGTCAATCCGACAGACGGTGAGCCGATCCTGGTCTTGCTGACGATCTTTCAGGCGGCAAAGATGGGGCGCGAGCTGCAGTCGCCGAAACGCGTTCAGTTTTCCATCTAACTGGGGATCGAGACGTCGGCAAAGGCTGGAGCGGCACCCCAACCTTGTCGCCAGGCGGGGTGGCGGCTAAGGTCGATTCTTCCCGAAGGAGAGCTCGACCATGGCACTTGACCTTTCGGTGGATGCTTCAGCCGCTAAAGCGGCGACGCTGCCTGGCAAATATCTCTTTGGCCCGGTCGCCGATTTCCTCATGCTCGGCGGCAGCGCGTTTCTGATCCTGCCCATCCTGTTCCTGGTGCCGCTCGAATATGAAGGCCTCGTCGCTGCAACCATGGTCGTCGTGGCATATCTGGTCAACTACCCCCACTTCGCCCACTCGTACCAGATTTTCTATCGCAATTTCGGGCGCAAGGTGAGGGGCAACGGATACGAGAAGAGCCTGCAGCTTCGCTACATTTTCGCGGGCATCGTCGTCCCCCTGATCATGGCCGCGTTCTTTGCATATGGCGCGGCAAGGGCGGACACTCAGCTGCTGGGATACGCAGCCAACGCCATGTTCTTCTTCGTCGGTTGGCACTACGTCAAGCAAGGCTACGGCATGCTGATGGTCGACGCCGTCCTGAAGCGTAAATTCTTCGACAATCGTGACAAGAAGGTGCTGCTGGTCAACAGCTATGTCGTGTGGATCCTGGCATGGCTCCAGACGAACACGGCGGTGACCCAAGGGAAATATTACGGCCTGGAATATTACACATTCGCGGTCCCTTCCTGGATAACCAACATCGCCCTGCTAGCGGCCGTCGCCTCGACGGCGGCCACGGTTCTGATGCTGATCAACCGCTGGCACAGAAATGGTCATGCGCTGCCGTATAACGGCATCGTAGCCTATGTCGCGTCGCTCTATCTGTGGATCCTGATTGCGAGGATAAACCCGCTCTGGCTGCTAGTGGTGCCGGCGCTCCACTCGCTGCAGTATCTGGCCGTGGTCTGGCGCTACCAGACGAACGTCGAGCGCGACGTCGCGGATGCCGCACAAAATCCGCAACCGAAGGTACTGTCCTTTCTCGGACCTCTCTACAGGCTTAGGGTTCTGGGATTCATCGTCGGGGGTGGTGCGCTCGGATATCTCGGCTTCTGGCTTATGCCGATGGCGATGACCGCCTTGATCCCCTACGACAAGCAAGTCCTCGGGTCCTCGCTGTTCTTCTTCATCGTGCTGATCTTCATCAACGTGCACCACTATTTTCTGGACAACGTGATGTGGCGCCGCGGCAATCCTGAAGTGTCCAAATATTTGTTCCGCTAACGCTGAAGCCGCAGGTCGGAGCAGCCGGGTTCACGCCACGAGCGACACATTCCCGCCGGCATGGCGCTCGAGGCGTCCGGCGAGGTCGAGCTCCAAGAGCACCATGGCGATCTGCGCGGCGCTCAGGCCTGTGTGGCGGATGATCTCGTCGACCGCGATCGGCGTCGGGCCGAGCGCTTCCAGCACGTCGGCGCGTTCGTCTTCGCCGGGCGGCGGCATTGCCGACAAGTCGGGCGCCTCGGCGAGCGGCATGGTCCTTGGCGGGCGAGTGCCAGCCAGCGGTGCCAGCGCGCCCAGAATGTCGGCCGCTTCGGTGACGAGCGTGGCGCCGTCCTTGAGCAGCGCATTGCTGCCGGCGGCACGCTC
>NZ_RZSF01000232.1:0-11029 GCF_004023325.1 Mesorhizobium sp. M1A.F.Ca.ET.072.01.1.1
GTCTGTTCACTACCCCCTTCAGTGCGCGACCGGAGACCTGCCACCGCCGGGAGCCGCCAATATGGGGATCGAATCAGAATTGCGATGCTAGGCCGCGTCCCCAACACGACCATCGCCTGCAGGAACCATAAATGCAGCTGCGCTAAAGTTTCCTTAATGGCGGGCGTTTCCAGACCGTTTTTGCTGCTTCAGGTTGCACTGCGGTGCAGGCGCAGCTTTTGAAACGCGCCGCTTCGGTGTCGCATTTGCCTGCGCCGGACGAGCGCAAAACTGGAATCTTGTCCGGCGCGCTCGAGGTGAATGGCGTTGAAGGAGGCCGGGATGGGGGAAAATCACACTGGATCGTGCCTGTGCGGAGCGGTGCGCTTCACGACGAGAGGAGCGCTGCGCGGAGTGGTCTATTGCCACTGCTCGCAGTGCCGCAAGCAAACCGGCCATTTCGTTGCAGCGACTTCTTCGAGGGACGCCGACATCGACATCGAGGGGGCCGACGCGCTTGCTTGGTACGGCGCGTCCGACATTGCGAAACGCGGCTTTTGCCGCAGCTGCGGCTCGGTGCTGTTCTGGAAGCACAACGAGCTCGACACGATCTCCATCATGGCCGGCTCGTTCGACAAGCCGACCGGGCTTTCGGCCGAAAGCCACATCTTCGTCGGCGACAAGGGCGACTATTATGCAATCGACGACGGCCTGCCGCAGTTCGACAAGTCGACGCCGTCGATAAAGGTCGCGGTCGAGTGACTTTTGGGCCGCCTGCCTTATTCCCTTGACCCGGCTGTTGCGATATCCCCTCACGGTGATTCGAAACGGGGCTGGGCATGCAGCGGCTGATCGACGCTTTCATCAATTCGGTGCGGGCTTTCCGCAAGCTGGCTGCTCACGAAAAGGCGTTCCAGCAGGAGTTGATGCTGCTTGCGCTCGCTCTGCCGGCCGGCTGGTTCATCTCGGTATCCTGGCGCGGCTACGCCTTGCTGATCGGCGCGGTTCTGCTGATGATCCTGGTCGAGGTGCTGAACACAGGCATCGAGGCGGCGTGCGACGCGATCTCCCGCGAGTTCCACATCGACATCCAACTCGCCAAGGACTGCGGCTCGCTGGCGGTGCTGATTTCGATCGTGATCGCGGGCGCCGTGTGGGGCATTGCCATCATCGAGCGCATCATCGGCGCGCCGATCTGACCGGGAGGCATCGGTCCGACAGCTTAGGATTCGGCCTGATCCTCTTTTGCGTCCTTTGCGCGCTCCCTTCCGGCAAAGTGGCGGGCAACCAGCCCGGCGAGGACGGCCACAGCGATGCCGACGGCGAGGGCGACGAGCACGCGTTCATGGCGGGCAAATGCCTGGCCGACCATGCGCTCCGCCCCAAGCCCGAAGACATAGCCGAGGGTGCCGAAGAGGGTTGCCCAGACGGCCGACGAGATGGCGTTCAGGATGACGAAGCGCGGCACCGACACGGTCGACAGCCCTGCGGCGATGCCGCCGACAAGGCGCATTCCGTAGATGTAGCGGTTCGTCAGCACGAAGATGTTGGGGTGGGTGTTGAGCAGCCGGTAGGCGCGGCGAAAACCCGGCCGCCTGCGCAGCCTGACGACATAGGGATGATCGGCAAAGCTGCGGCCGAGGGTGAAGAAAGCCGTGTCGCCGGCGAAGGCGCCGAGAAAGGCGGCCAGGAAAGCCTGCCAGAGCACGAATATGTGCTGATGGGCGAAGAAGCCGCCGAGGATGGCAGCGCTTTCGCCCTCGGCGACGCAACCGAGGAAGACCGCGATCAACCCGTATTGCTCGATGAGACGATGGATGGCCTCGGTCATCAGCCCGCCGACCGCGCCGACAGCTTTTCGTCGATCCGCCTGATCTGCTCGGCCATGCGCAGGATCTCGTCGCGGATGCCGATGAGCTCACTGTGGCGCAGTTCGTCGAGCTTCTCATGCAGCGCCATGATCTCGATCTCGGCCTTCAGGTTGACCTCATAGTCATGGGCGGCGTCGATGCGGTCACGCTCGGTCTGGCGGTTCTGCGACATCATGATCACCGGTGCTTGCAAGGCGGCGACCATCGAGAGCACGAGGTTGAGGAAGATGAAGGGATAGGGATCGAAGGCGTTCCGCGACAAGAGCCAGACATTGCCAAAGGTCCACAGCACCAGAAAGGCGATGAAGCCCAGAATGAAGGACCATGAGCCGCCGATACGGGCGATCGTGTCGGCAACGCGATCGCCATAGCTCTGATGAAAGGCGACTGCCTTGTTGGTGTCCCTAGTGATGGTGGTGCGTTCCAGCGTCGACTTGAGCACGCGGCTCTCTAGAGGAGAGAGACCGTCCGGCTGTCGTTTCAGCCAGCGGTTCGACAGATCCTCGACCGTCTTGTTCATCGTCCTCTCCGTCGTCAGGCCCGCGTTTCCAAGAATCCGGATGGTAACCGCTGCGCGTTTTTCCTGAGATTGCTCACTTATCTCACGCAATTCCGGACGGAAAACCGCTGCGCACTTTTCCTGGAATTGCTTATAGAGGTAGAGGCTACCGAGCCTGACGGGAAGTGATAGATTGGTCGGAGCAGGCGAGGGCGGAAATGGCCGACTTCCAGCAAATTCGTGCCCGGGCGGCAAAACGCAAGGGCGGTGAAGAGGCGCTGGCGTCGCTGCTCGGACCCATGCCCGACAACGCGGCCTTGGCGAAAGTTCATGACGACCGCATCCTCTCCACCATGGCCGAGCGCATCTTTGCCGCCGGTTTCGTCTGGCGGGTGATCGAGCAGAAATGGCCTGGTTTCGAGGAGGCGTTCCTTGGCTTCGAGCCGAAGCGGCTCCTGTTCCAGCCGGACGACTTCTGGCACGAGCTGGCGTCCGACAAGCGCATCGTGCGCAACCCGCAAAAGATCAAATCCGTGCGCGACAACGCGGCTTTCGTCGACCGCGTCTCGAAGGAACATGGCGGCTTCGGCAAGTTCCTGGCCGACTGGCCGGCCGACGACCAGGTCGGGCTGACCGCCTATCTCGGCAAGCATGGCAGCCGGCTCGGCGGCAACACCGGCCAGTATTTTCTGCGCTGGCTGGAGTGGGACACCTTCATTGTTTCCGCCGACATGGCGGCGGCGCTGCGCGACGCCGGTCTCGACATCGCCGAAAGCCCGACTTCGAAGCGGGATCTCGACAAGATCCAGGCGCAGATCAACCGATGGTCCGCCGAGACCGGGCTGCCGCGCCGGCACATCTCGCGCATTCTGGCGATGTCGATCGGCGAGAACCATTCGCCGGAGACGCTGCACGAATATATGGGCGAGCAGGCCTGATCGCTGCGGCTGCAGCGGGACTTGACCGGCATTCGCCGGCCAGTCCTGGGTGGCACAAGCAATCGCCATTGCCCGGCGATTGCCGCCACGCTAAATCCAATTCATGACCCAGACCGCTCCCGACCTACTGCGCATTGCCGTCGCCCAGCTCAACCCGACCGTCGGCGACGTCGCCGGCAATCTCGCCAAGGCGCGCGAGGCAAGGGCGGATGCGGCCCGCCAGGGCGCCGATCTGGTGCTTTACACGGAGCTCTTCCTCGCCGGCTATCCGCCGGAAGACCTGGTGCTGAAGCCGGCCTTCCTGAAGGCTTGCGAAAAGGCGGCGCAGGATTTCGCCGCCGACACCGCCGATGGCGGTCCTGGCGTCATCATCGGCACGCCGCTGAAGCGCCGGACCGGCACGCATAACTCCATCGTCTTCGCCGATCGCGGCAAGATCATCGCCGAGCGCTACAAGCTCGACCTGCCGAACTATGGCGAGTTCGACGAGAAGCGCGTTTTCCAGGCCGGGCCGGAGCTGCAGGGGCCGGTGAATTTCCGCGGGGTGCGCATCGGTGTCCCGATCTGCGAGGACATCTGGGGCGAAGTCGCCGTCTGCGAGACGCTGGCCGAGAGCGGCGCCGAGATCCTGCTTGTGCCGAACGGCTCGCCCTACTACCGCGCCAAGATCGACGTCCGCCACCAGGTGGTGATCCGTCAGGTCATCGAATGCGGATTGCCGATGATCTACGCCAATCAGCTTGGTGGCCAGGACGAACTCATCTTCGACGGCGCCTCCTTCGCCATCGGCGCGGACAAGACGCTTGCCTTCCAGATGAGCCAGTTCGAGGAAGCGGTCGACGTCACCACCTGGAAGCGAAGGGATGGCATCTGGGTCTGTTCCGAAGGCCCAATGTCGAAGATTCCGGAGCGGGAGGAGGCCGACTACCGGGCCTGCATGCTGGGCCTGCGCGACTACGTGAACAAGAACGGCTTCAAGAACGTGGTGCTCGGCCTCTCCGGCGGCATCGACTCCGCGATCTGCGCTGCACTGGCGGTCGACGCGCTTGGCGAGGAGCGGCTGCGCACCGTCATGATGCCCTATCGCTATACCTCGAAGGACTCGCTGAAGGACGCCGAGGATTGCGCCCGCGCGCTCGGCTGCCGTTACGACATCGTGCCGATCTCCGAGCCGGTCGAAGGTTTCCGGCATGCGCTGACCCAGCTCTTCGAGGGCACTCAGGAAGGTATCACCGAGGAAAACCTGCAGAGCCGTGCGCGCGGCACGATCCTGATGGCGATCTCGAACAAGTTCGGCTCGATGGTCGTCACCACCGGCAACAAGAGTGAGATGTCGGTCGGCTACGCCACCCTCTATGGCGACATGAATGGCGGCTTCAACCCGATCAAGGATCTCTACAAGATGCAGGTCTATGCGCTGGCTAGCTGGCGCAACGCGCATGTGCCGCCGGGGGCGCTCGGCCCATCGGGCGAGGTCATTCCGAAGAACATCATCGATAAGGCGCCGTCGGCGGAGCTGCGCGAAAACCAGACCGACCAGGATTCGCTGCCGCCTTACCCGGTGCTGGACGACATTCTCGAATGCCTGGTCGAGCACGAGATGGGCGTCGACGACATCGTCGCGCGCGGCCACGACCGGGCGACGGTGACGCGCGTCGAGCATCTGCTCTACATTGCTGAGTACAAGCGCCGGCAGGCGGCCCCAGGCGTAAAGATCACGAAGAAGAATTTCGGCCGCGACCGCCGCTACCCGATCACCAATAGGTTCCGGGATCGCAGCTAGTCCGCTGAAACGCAAGGCTGTTCGCCTGAACCGGCGCTCTTGGCAGCGCAACCCACCATTGTTGCAAAATCGTCTCAGTGGCCGGTCAAGACGCCCTCCTGGCGCCGCCCTGCCTTGGCGAGATGGTGAGCCGCCTCTATAAAAGCGCTTCCGCGATTCCCTTTCGGGAGGACCGTATGGCAGGATTTGACATCGTTATGCGAGGCCGCGAAGCCTAGATCTGCACCGGCCGTCCGAACTCCGTTCGGAAGGCCAGCCGCAGGCAGGCATCTGGCTCCTGCCGGTCGCCGCCGAGGGCGCGCGACCAGCCATACTGAACCTCCCCGTTTTAAGGGCGCCATAAGGCGCCGGCGCGGGTTTTCCAATTTGATTTTAGCGGGACCGGGCCTCTGTGCGCCCGGATGACATCATGGCTCGTTTCAGAATAGATCTGCGCGCCAGCGCCTTTCGCAGCGTGCTCGGCTTCACGCTTGGCCACTGGCGCCGCCAGCCGTGGCGCCTGTCGCTCATCATGGGCGCATTCCTGCTCTCGACGCTGGCCGACGTGCTGACGCCGCTCTATTCCGGCAGGCTGGTCGACGCGGTCGCCAGCAGCGCCGGCGCCGACGAGGTTGCGTGGCACGCCGCAATGACGGCGTTCGCCATCCTGATGGCGCTGGCGTTGGCGGCTGTGGTGCTGCGCAACGCCGCCTTCATGGGGATTGTCGAACTGACGTTGAAGATGATGTCGGACATCGCCGCCGACGCGTTCCACCGCGTCCAGCGCTTCTCGACGGACTGGCACGCCAACAGCTTCGCCGGCTCGACGGTGCGCAAGATAACGCGTGGCATGTGGGCGCTCGACCTGCTCAACGACACGATCCTGATCGCGCTGCTGCCGTCGTTCGTCATGCTGGTGGGCTCGACGCTGCTGCTCGGCTGGTTCTGGCCGATGATGGGGTTGGTGGTCGCGATCGGCTCGGTGATGTTCATCGCCGTCACCGCCATGCTGTCGCTTGGCTACGTCGCGCCGGCGGCACGCCTCGCCAACAGCTGGGATACACGCCTCGGCGGCGCGCTGGCCGACGCGGTGAGCTGCAATGCCGTGGTCAAGGGTTTTGGCGCCGAGGCGCGCGAGGAAGCGCGGCTTGCCCGCGTGGTCGCCAAATGGCGTCTGCGCACGGGCCGTACCTGGGTGCGCGGCACGTTCAACGGCACCGCGCAAGGCACGATGCTGCTTTTGATGAGGGCGGCCGTGATCGGCCTTGCGCTCATGCTTTGGGCCTGGGGCGAGGCGAGTGCCGGCGACATCGCTTTTGTTTTGACGTCGTTCTTTGTCCTGCAGGGCTATCTGCGCGATATCGGCACGCATATCCGCAACCTGCAGCGCTCGATCAACGACATGGAGGAATTGGTCGACTTCCAGTCCGAACCGCTCGGCATCGAGGACCGGCCCGGTGCCGCTCCGATCCGGATCACCGACGGCAGCATTGCGTTCGACAAGGTGACGTTCCATTACGGCAATCACAGGCTGCCGCTCTATCGCGACTTCTCGGTCGAGATCGCCGCGGGTGAACGCGTCGGGCTGGTCGGTCATTCGGGATCGGGCAAGACGACGTTCGTCAAGCTGATCCAGCGCCTCTATGACGTGAACGGGGGCCGGATCCTGATAGACGGCCAGGACATCTCGAAGGTTGCGCAATCATCGTTGCGCAGCCAGATCGCCATCGTGCAGCAGGAGCCGATCCTGTTTCACCGGTCGCTGGCCGAGAACATCGCCTATGCCAGGCCGGGCGCAACGCAGGCCGAGATCGAGCATGCCGCGAAGCTCGCCAGCGCGCACGACTTCATTGCCGATCTGCCCAAGGGTTACGGAACCCTGGTCGGCGAGCGCGGCGTGAAATTGTCGGGCGGCGAGCGCCAGCGCGTGGCGATCGCGCGCGCCTTCCTGGCCGATGCGCGCATCCTGATCCTGGACGAGGCGACATCGAGCCTGGATTCCGAATCGGAGGTGCTCATCCAGAAGGCGATGGAGCGGCTGATGGTCGGGCGCACGACATTGGTCATCGCACACCGGCTTTCGACCGTGCAGGCACTCGACCGGCTGCTGGTTTTCGACCGCGGCCGCATCATCGAGGAAGGCTCGCACGACGAGCTTATCCGGCTGAACGGTGGTATCTACCGTCGGCTGTTCGAGCGCCAGGCGCTCGAACTCACCAAAGGCCTGGTCGCCTGAGGAAAGGCATCCGGCTTCGGCCGGGTGCCTTCCCGCCTTGCGGACCGACCGTCAGCCGTAGTGCAACTTGGGCTTGGCCTCGGTACCGGTGAACTTGACGCCCACGCGGTCGTTGCGGCGCCAGCGGACTTTCGCGCGATACGCCACGCCATCGAGCGGGACGTAGAGCAGGAAACGATCGGGAACGCGTGATTCCGGTGCGACTTTCAGCTCGGCGCCACCGATATTCTGATTGCGCAACGTGCAACTGACCTCGGAATTCTGGATACCGGTGATGATCGTCGCGCCCTTGAGCACGCGCTGGCGGTGCTCGCGCCGGTGTTCGCCGGAGTTTTCTTCAAGTGGTTGCGCGGAGTTCGTCATCGATCGACGCCATTAGCCGAATCGGCACTGCATTAACCACACAAAGCACCGATGTTCGCGCACCGCAACGCGCGGCATGCTCGTCGGGTCACATATGCGTTATTTGAGCGATGACTCAGGCGAATTTATGCGGATCGGCGCAGAAATAGGCAATGATCTGGCAAAGATCGGGCTCGTTGACCATGCGGGCGGCCTCGGCGGAGCCGACCCATCTGCGGGTGCGGGCGCGCTTTTCCTTCCAGCGGTCCGCGACGCGGTCGACCTTGAGCGGGAACACCAGGACCTCGCAAGGCACTTCCTCGCCGGATGCCAGGACCTTGCCGTAGAAATAGCGGCCGGCTTCGAGATGCGAGACCGTGCCGTGCAACCCCGCTTCCTCGCCCGCTTCGCGGGCGGCAGCTACACAAAGCGGCTCCCTGGCTTCCGGCCAGCCTTTCGGCAGCACCCAGCGCCCGGTATCGCGGCTGGTGATCAGCATGATCTCGACGCAGTTTTCGTTCTCGCGCCAAGGCAGGGCCGCAACCTGCAGGCGGCAGGGCACTGCGCCGAAGAGTCGTCGGACTCTTTCGGCAATCTGGTTGTGCGTCGTTGGCCTCGTCAACATCGTAGAAGCTGCCCCGAGCCTCTAGAATCATTTGCCATCAAACGAATCTTACGACGTATTGTGGACGATAAAAGTAAAAAACTTCACTCGGGTTGGTTAACCCGGCCAGGGCCAGGCAATCGAGAAACATCGCCCCGTGAGCCTTCTCCCCGAGAGCCTTCTCTATGCGGCAAACAGTGATTTGGGCGGGCGCTGGACGGAAACAGCAGCTTCCAACGATCAGCCGGCGTGATCGTCGGCAATCGGCTTCTGATAGGTGAAACCCATGTCCCACGGGAAGTAGATCCAGGTGTCCTGGCTGACCTCGGTGACGAATGTATCGACCAGAGGCCTGCCCTTCGGCTTGGCATAGACGGTGGCGAAATGGGCCTTCGGCATCATGGCGCGCACGATACCGGCCGTCTTGCCGGTATCGGTGAGGTCGTCGATGATGAGTACCCCCGCGCCGTCATCGGCAAGAAGCGAAGGCGAGATCTCCTTCAGCACCTGCAACTGACCCTGGCTGGTGTAGTCGTGATAGGAGGCGACGCAGACCGTTTCGATGACGCGGATGCCAAGCTCGCGCGAAATGATCGCGGCGGGCACCAGGCCTCCTCGGGTGATGCAGACGATCGCCTTCCACTGGCCTTTATTGGTGCCGGAAAGCCGCCAGGCGAGCGCGCGGGCATCGCGGTGGAACTGGTCCCAGGAGACCGGAAAGGCTTTTTCGGGAAGGGACATGGTTCGTGCACTCCGCAAGCGCGCGCCGCAGCGCGCAGAAACGATGGAATGCAGCCGGAATTAGCCGGAAAGCGCCGGCCTTGGCAAGGTGGCCGCCAGGGATGGCTGTGTACTTATACCGCGTCGCGCTGTTCAGGCGACGCGCTGCAAGTTCCTATTTGGTACATGTCCTTGTCCCCCGAACCCGATTCCCACTTCGCGGAGACAGGCTTATCTCGACAGGAAGGCTGCCACGTTTGCCGTGCGCAGCACGGTGCGGGTGACGCCGCCGAACAGGAGCTGTCGCAGCCAGGAGTGGCTGTAGGCGCCGAGTACCAGCAGATCGGCGCCGGATTCGGCGATCCTCTCCTGGATGATGTCGTCGACCGAGCTTGCCCCCGATTTCTGCACCGAAACGCTGACATTGGCGCCGTGGCGTGACAAGGCAGCCGCGATCTCGGCGCCCGCCGCCTCGGGCGCCTCGTCGAGCGTTTCCGGCGGATCGATGACGAGAATGTCGGTCTTGTCCGCCTCGCTGATGAAGGGCAGGGCATCGAATGCTGCACGAGCCGCCTCCTTACTGCCGTTCCAGGCCAGCAGCACACGCCTGAAGGTGGTGACGAGCGGCCCGGCATGCGGAACGACAAGCACCGGCCGGCCGGCATCGTAGACCAGCGTATCGACATCGGCGCCCGGATCGCCCCCGGTGTCGCGCTGCGCGGCGATAATCAGGTCAGCCGCCCGCACGCTCGAAATGCCGGTCAGCGCGCTGTCGCCGGAGAAGCTTTCGAGGCTCCGCCACTCGAAGGACAGGTCGGAATCCTCCACGCGCCTGAGAAAGGCCGCCTGCAGCTTCTCGGCGCGCTCCTTGTTCATCTCGGCCGAGACCTGCAGGAATTCGGTGTCGGGGAAACCGGTTGCCGACGTATAGGGGACGGGAAGCGCTTCGGCGTGGATGCCGACGAGGTGGCTTTCGAATCGCTCGGCAAGCGGGATGGCGCAATCGAGCACGCGCTCGGCGTCCTGTTCGTTCTGCAGAATGGCGACGATCGTCTTGAAGCGCATGGCAGATCCCTCAAATTTATCGGCCCAAGATCGCCACCGGCATCAATGGCCGCAACGAAAGTGCCGTGCCAGAAACGTCGGCGCGAGCCTTCTGGTTCCGGGGTCAGCTCGCGGCCGACAGGCCCGCCACCATGGCCGCAACGTCCTTGCGCGCGGCCTCTAGCGCCGCTTCGTCGCGGGCGCGCACGACGAGCTCGGTCCAGAATTTGCCCTCGCCATATTTCGGGTAGGAGCCGATAATGGTGTGGGGATGCGCTTTTTGGATGTCGGCCAGCGGTCCGCCGATCAGGCCTTCGCCGAACGGGCAGTGCACGGTGGCCGACAGCATCCTGGTGCCGGTCTTCAGCGTCGGCACGACATTGTCGAGCATCGCCTGGAAGATCGACGGCACACCGGCCATCACGTGAACGTTGCCGATACGGAAGCCCGGCGCGATCGACACCGGATTATCGATGTGGTCGGCGCCGCGCGGCATGCGCGCCATGCGCTTGCGCGCCTCGGTGAATTCGATACCGCGCTCGGCATAGCTTGCCTCCAACATGGCGTAAGCCCTGGCATCGTATTCGCAAGGCACGCCGAAGGCCTTGGCTATTGAATCGGCGGTGATGTCGTCATGCGTGGGGCCGATGCCGCCGGTGGTGAAGACATGAGTGTAGCGGGTGCGCAGCGCGTTGGCGGCGGCGACAATCTCGTCCTCCTCGTCGGGAACGATGCGCACTTCCTTCAGGTCGATGCCGATCGCGGTCATGACATCGGCGAGATGGCCGATATTCTTGTCCTTGGTCCTGCCGGAGAGGATCTCGTCGCCGATGACGAGCATGGCGGCTGTGACGATTTCGGGCATGGCTCACTCCGGCTGCAGGCGGCCTGAAATAACGCGGCGGACAGCCGGCCGCAATGCGCACGCGAGGCGGGGCTCTTGTGGCAGACACGGTTGCGAGTAAGGTGCGTCGGTAGGGCTCGGGTGCAAGATGCTGATATCGATTTTGCCGTGGCTGATCGGTGGCCTGCTC
>NZ_RZSF01000233.1:0-11008 GCF_004023325.1 Mesorhizobium sp. M1A.F.Ca.ET.072.01.1.1
TCCACCGACAGTGTCTCGACGGCGAAGATTGGCGAAGGCCGAGGTGAGGTCCGATCTCCCCCCTTGAGGGGGAGATGGCCGGCAGGCCAGAGGGGGGTGCCTAGGCTCGGCATTCGAAAACCTACGCCACCGCCATCTGCTGCAGGCTGACCAGCCGAGAAATACCCTTCTTGGCCAGTCCCATCAGTGCCGAAAACTGCTCTTCGGAGAAGGGCTCGCCTTCCGCCGTGCCCTGGATCTCGACGATGCCGCCCTTGCCGGTCATGACGAAATTGGCGTCGGTGCCGGCCGAGGAATCCTCGAGATAATCGAGATCGATGACCGGCTGTCCGTCATGGATGCCGCAGGAGATCGCCGCGACATGGTCCTTGAGCACCTTGGAAACGCTGGCCATCTGGCGCGCTTCCATCCAGCGCAGGCAATCGTATAGCGCCACCCAGCCGCCGGTGATCGAGGCGGTGCGGGTGCCGCCGTCGGCCTGGATGACGTCGCAGTCGACGGTGATCTGCTGTTCGCCCAGGGCCTGCAGGTCGACAACGGCGCGCAACGAACGACCGATCAGCCGCTGGATCTCCAGCGTGCGGCCGCCCTGCTTGCCGGCGGAAGCCTCGCGGCGCATCCGCTCGCCCGTCGAGCGCGGCAGCATGCCGTATTCGGCCGTAACCCAGCCCTTGCCGGAATTGCGCATCCAGGCCGGCACCTTTTCCTCCAGGCTCGCCGTGCACAGCACATGCGTGTCGCCGAACTTCACCAGGCACGAGCCTTCGGCATGCTTGGAGACGCCGCGCTCGAAGGAGATGGCGCGCATTTCGTCGGGCTGGCGTTTGGAGGGGCGCATTCGGCCTTCTTTCCTATGGTTTTGGATTCGTCGGCGGCTTGTAGACGCATGCGGCGGATGGCGCAAAGGAAAAGGGCGCCAAGGAAACGGGGCGCCAAGGAAACGGCGGCGAAAATGGCCCGGGTTGCGCCAGGGAGGCTTAAGTCTATATCTTTCGATAGGAGGTTTTTCGCTGGAATGAACAAGGCAGTCGATCCCGCATCGCAGCCGCCCGTGCTTCAGTCGCTCGACATGCGCTCGCGCGACATCTTCCGGCGGATTGTCGATTCCTATCTGCGCGACGGCGAGCCGGTCGGCTCGCGCAGCCTGTCGCGCATCCTGCCGTCGTCGCTGTCACCGGCCACCATCCGCAACGTGATGAGCGACCTCGAGCATCTGGGGCTGATCTACGCGCCGCACATCTCGGCCGGCCGCCTGCCGACCCAGACCGGCCTGCGCTTCTTCGTCGATGCCTTCATGGAGCTCGGCGATCTGTCGGACGACGAGCGTCGCGTCATCGAGGCGCAGGTGCGTGCCTCGGGCTCGGGCGCCACGCTGGAGCATATGCTGACCGAGGCCAGCCAGATGCTCTCCGGCATGTCGCGCGGCGCCGGCCTGGTGCTCGCCGCCAAGAACGAGGTGGCTCTGAAGCACATCGAGTTCATCCAGTTGGAACCCACCAAGGCGCTCGCCGTCCTGGTGTCGCAGAGCGGCGATGTCGAGAACCGCGTTGTCGACCTGCCGGCCGGTATCACCGTCTCGCAGCTGCACGAGGCCTCGAACTTCCTCAACGCCCATATCCGCGGCCGCACGCTGGCCGAGGCCCGGGTCGAGATCGCGCGCATCAAGGACGAGACCAGGGCGGCTCTCGACACGCTGTCGCAGGAACTGGTCGAGAAGGGCCTCGCCGTCTGGGCCGGCGCCGAAAGCGGCCTGCCGGCGCGCCTCATCGTGCGCGGCCGCGCCAATCTTCTGGAAAACGTCACCGCCCAGGCCGATCTCGAATTGCTGCGCCATCTGTTCGAGGATCTGGAAACGCAGGACGGACTGCTGCAGCTCCTCGACCTCGCCGAGGAAGGTCCGGGCGTGCGCATCTTCATCGGCTCGGAGAACAAGTTGTTTTCGCTGTCCGGTTCGTCGCTCGTGGTCGCGCCCTATCGCGACAAGGATGCGCGCGTCGTCGGCGCGCTCGGCGTCATCGGCCCGACGCGATTGAACTATGCCCGGATCGTCCCGATGGTCGACTATACGGCCCAGTTGATTTCGCGCATGTTGAGGTAGGCGAGCGGGAAACGTCGCAAGGAGGGTGGAAATGGCGCTGGAATCGTTCAAGGCCCAGATCAGCCTGCTGCTCGAGGAGATGGTGAACCAGCCGGAAGACGATCACGAGATCCAGGAGCTACTGCGCGAGAAGCTCAGGGAAATGCGCGCCATGGGCCTGCCGCTGCCGGCCGATCTGGTCGCGTTGGAAAAGCAGCTCGACGACGATCTGGATATCGAAGAGAGCTGAACTGCCGGCGTTTCCCGTCAAAATCCGCATGCCCGGCTTCTCTTTTGGAAAGCCTGCCCGATATTCGCTGTCTGGTTGCTGATGCACGTTGGCGAATAACGGAGAACAGCATGATACGCATTGCCGGCCTTGCCGCCCTCGCTTTGTTCCTGGCCTCCGGCGCCGTCGCGCAGCAGGCCGATCAGCCCTTGCTCACCGGCAAAAAGGCCTTCGGTGACTGGAAGGCCGACCGGCCCGGCGTGCGGCGCCTCATCAGGCCCGACGATCTCCCGAAGCCGAATGTCGCCGAATCCGCCTCGAACGGCGGCGGTGTCACCGATCGCCCCGAGGATGCCACGCCAGCCCTCCCACCCGGCTTTTCGGCCGAGCTGGTGGCTTCGGGCATCAGCAGCCCGCGTGTCGTGCGCACGGCGCCGAACGGCGATCTCTTCGTCGCCGACAGCAGGGCGAACCAGGTCCGCGTCTATCGACTGGCCGAAGGCAGCGCCAAGTCCGCCGAGAAGTCGGTCTTTGCCAAAGGCCTGACCCGGCCCTACGGCATCGCCTTCTATCCGCCGGGCGACAAGCCGCAATGGGTCTATGTCGCCAACAGCAACAGCGTCGTCCGCTTTGCCTATCGCGACGGCGACCTCAAAGCTTCCGGCGAGCCCGAAACGATCGTCTCGGACATCCCGTCGAGCCATCACTGGACGCGCGACATCGCCTTTTCGCCCGACGGCAAAACGCTCTATCTCTCGGTCGGCTCGGGCTCGAATACCGCGGAGGGCATGGGAGCGAGGCCGAAGGGCGGCGTCGAAGAATGGGCGAGATCGGCACCGCTCGGCGCTACCTGGGGCGCGGAGGAAGGCCGAGCGGATGTGCTCGCTTTCGATCCTGACGGCAAGAACCGCAGGATGGTCGCCACCGGCCTGCGCAACTGCTCGGGCATGACGGTGCAGCCGGCCACGGGCGCGCTCTGGTGCGTCGTCAACGAACGCGACGAGCTCGGCGACAACGTGCCTTTCGAATATGCGACCGCCGTCAAGGAGGGAGCCTTCTATGGCTGGCCCTGGTACTATATCGGCGACAACGAGGATCCGCGCCACAAAGGCGCGCGGCCCGATCTCGCCGGCAAGGTCACGGTTCCGGACGTGCTGATCCAGGCACATTCGGCGCCGCTCAACATCGCCTTTTACGAGGGCGGCAACTTCCCGGCCGACTATAAAGGCGACGCCTTCGTCACCCTGCACGGCTCGTGGAACCGCAATGTCCGCACCGGCTACAAGGTGGTGCGGCTGAAGTTCAAGGACGGCAAGCCGACCGGCGAGTATGAGGATTTCGCCACCGGCTTCGTCATCGCGGACGATGCGGTCTGGGGCCGGCCGGTCGGTGTCGCGGTGGCGAAGGATGGATCGCTGATCATGACCGAGGACGGCAACGGCACGATATGGCGCGTCACCTACGGCGACGGCCGGTCCTGAAGCGGCGCTGGTGCAACCGAATCCGGCCGCAAGCAATTAACGCCGCCCCGACGCCGTGGTAAAAGGCCGCCGCTCTGGATCCCGATCTCGGGATAGCGCTGGGTTCAAGCCATGACACTGACAGGATTTCTCGCCTACAGCGCCGCCCTCGGCGTCGCCGCCGCCATTCCGGGCCCCGGCGTGACGGCGCTTGTTGCCCGCGCGCTCGGCTCCGGCTTCCGGTCGTCGCTGGCCATGTCGTTCGGTCTCATGCTCGGCGACATTACCTACCTCACGGCCGTCGTGCTTGGCCTCGCCTTCGTCGCCCAGACCTTCGGCATGGTGTTTCTCGCCATCAAATGGGCGGGCGTCGCTTATCTCGCCTTCCTTGCCTGGCGCTTCTGGACCAGCGGCATCTCGCCCGAAACGGTCGAGGCGCGGAAGAGCAAGAGCGGCCTGGCGTCGAGCTTCATCGCCGGGCTGACGGTGACGCTCGGCAACCCGAAGACGATGATCTTCTATCTCGCCATCACGCCGACCATCGTCAATCTGAAGACGATCACGCCGGCCGACTACGGCATACTCGTCGCGCTGACCGTCGTCGTGCTGTTCGTGGTGCTGGTCCCCTATCTGGCGCTGGCTGCCAAAGCGCGCTGGTTCCTGAAGTCGCCGCGCGCGCTGAAGGTGCTGAACCGCACCGCCGCCGGCTTCATGATGGGAGCGGCAGCCGCCATCGCGGCCCGTCAATAAGGCCCATTCTCAACCGGCCCCCATTTCGGGGAAAGCGTCCCCAAAACGGGCCGATCCAAAAAATGCATTTCCGGCGCGGGGAGGTTTTCAGCAATCGCCCCACTCGGAAATTTTGGGCGAGCAGCCTATCTTGCGCGGCTGAAAGCCTTATTCTGTTTGCCTATGCCTTTGCCTTGGGAGCGAAACCAATGAACAAGCCCGTCACCTCCGCGCGCGTCCCCGGCCGCGGCCGCATCTTCAACTCGATCACCGAGACGATTGGAGACACGCCGCTGGTGCGGCTGGATAAGTTCGCCAAGGAGAAGGGCGTCGTCGCCAACCTGCTGGCTAAGCTTGAATTCTTCAACCCGATCGCCTCGGTCAAGGACCGCATCGGCGTCTCGATGATCGAGGCGCTGGAGGAGGCCGGCAAGATTGCGCCGGGCAAGACCACGCTGATCGAACCGACCTCCGGCAACACCGGCATCGCGCTGGCCTTCGCCGCCGCCGCCAAGGGTTACAAGCTGATCCTCACCATGCCGGAGACAATGTCGGTCGAACGTCGCAAGATGCTGGCGCTGCTCGGCGCCGAATTGGTGCTCACCGAAGGCCCGAAAGGCATGAAGGGCGCCATCGCCAAGGCCGACGAGCTTGCCGCGACGCTGCCCAACGCCATCATCCCGCAGCAGTTCGAGAACCCGGCCAATCCGGAAATCCACCGCCGCACCACGGCGGAGGAGGTCTGGAACGACACCAATGGCGAGGTCGACATCTTCGTCGCCGGCATCGGCACCGGCGGCACGATCACCGGCGTCGGCCAGGTGCTGAAGAAGCGCAAGCCTTCGCTGCATGTGGTGGCAGTCGAGCCGGAAGCCTCGCCGGTGCTCTCCGGCGGCCAGCCCGGCCCGCACAAGATTCAAGGCATCGGCGCCGGCTTCGCGCCCAAGATGCTCGACACCACGATCTATGATGAGATCGTCAGGGTCTCGAACGAGGATTCGGTCGCCAATGCGCGCCTCGTCGCCCGCCTCGAAGGCGTGCCGGTCGGCATATCGTCGGGTGCCGCGCTGCAGGCGGCGATCGTCGTCGGCTCGCGGCCGGAAAACAAGGACAAGAACCTCGTCGTCGTCATTCCGTCCTTCGCCGAGCGCTATCTCTCGACGATCCTGTTCGACGGGCTGGGGGCCTAGGCGCTCATACCTCTAAGAATGGCTTCAGCCCCTCGCGGTCGTCATCCCAGGGCGAAGCAGGAGCGAAGCTCCGTCGCGTCGACCCTGGCATCCACGCCGTGACCGCGGCCAGGAAATGCCACGGTTCAGAGTGGATACCATCTGTCTTATGAGAGATTAACGGAGCCGCTGTTCCTCCGCAGAATGAACCGCAACGCTTGTGACCTGGAGACGTCACGGGATTGATCCTCGGGTCTGCGCGCGTCGCTTCGCTCCTTGCTCCGCCCGCGGATGACGAAGTCGGGAACGCCACGGCCAATCTCAAGAGCTTGCGGCCAGCGGCGCTCCCGGGATGATGCAAGCTGGATCGCTCAAAAAGCGTCTGTGGCAAGCGGAGCCCGGCTTGAGGAAGGCGCCGCTTCCGGTTCAAATCGCCGCCGGCCTCGAATCGGCCGGCGGGAGGATTTTATGTACAAGCTTTACACGCGTCCCGGCAGCGGCGGCTTCGTCGTCGAGGCGGCCCTGGCCATGGCCGGCGCGCCTTTCCGGCAGATCGACGTGCCGAAAAAGGATCCGCCCGATCCGGCTTTCCTCGCCATCAGCCCGCTGAACCAGGTGCCGGCGCTGACATTGCCCGACGGCCGGTCGATGACGGAATCGGCGGCGATCTGCATCCTGCTCGCCGAGCGTCATCCAGAAGCGCATCTGGCGCCGCAAGCGGGCTCGCCGGCGCGCGCCGATTTCCTGCGCTGGATGGCCTTCATGTCGTCGGCGCTCTATCCCGCGATCCTGAGGCTCTATTACCCCCACCGCTACACGGCCGACGCCGATGGCGTGCAGGTGGTCAAGGAGGCGGCTATCGCGGAAATGGATCGCGGCTTTGCCATTCTCGACAGCGCGCTCGCCGGCCGTGAGTGGCTGGCCGGTGAGGAACTTTCGCTTGCCGACATCTATCTCGTGATGCTGGTGGCCTGGCATCCCGACACCAAGAGCGCTCGCGTGGCCTGGCCGAACATCGAACGGCTGTGGGGCAAGTTGCGCCAGCATGCGATCATAAGGAAACTGAACCTTTCTCATGAGATGTGGCCGCAGGACTAGTTGCGAGAACTGGCCGTCTCGCCTCAGTTGCGGACTAGCTTCCCCCGCTCGGCCTGCAGGAAATGGCGCAAGGCCGGATCGCGCTCGAGGCCGATCGCCCGGTCGTAAGCCTCGGCGGCCTCGGCCGTCCTGCCGAGCCTGGCTAAGAGCTCGGCCCGCGCCGCCCAATAGGGCTGGTATTCGGCAAGCCGCTTATCGCCGCCGATCTCGTCGAGCGCGGCAAGACCCTCGGCTGCGCCCTCGGCTTCGGCGATCGCGACAGCGCGGTTGATCGCCACCACCGGCGAGCCGGCAATCGCCATCAGCGCGTCGTAAAGCTGGCGGATCGCGGTCCAGTCGGTGCGGCCGCTCCGCCGCCTTGCCGTGTGCGCCGACTGGACCGCAGCCTCCAATTGGTAGCGGCCGATGGTTCCCCTGATCGCGGCGCGCCTGAGCAGCGCTTCCGCCTCGTCGATCAGCTTGTCGTCCCAAAGCGCCACGTCCTGCTCAGCCAGCGGCACGAAGTCGCCGTCGGGGTCGCGCCGCGCCGTGCGCCGCGCTTCGGCGAAAAGCATCAGCGCCAGGAGCCCGAGCGTTTCCGGCTCGTCCGGGATCAGCGACGCGACAAGCCGGCCGAGCCAGATGCCTTCCGTGGCCAGGTTGCGTCGGCGCGTCTCGGTGCCGGCCGGATCCGACCAGCCCTCGGCGAAGGTGGCGTAAATCGCTTCCAGCACCGCCTCGAGCCGCTCGCCGAGCTCGGCCCGCTCCGGTACCCGGAAGGGGATGGCGGCCTCGCGGATGCGGCTCTTGGCGCGCACCAGGCGCTGGCCCATCGTCGTCGGCGAGACCAGAAAGGCCGAGGCGATGGTTGCGGCGTCGAAGCCAAGCACGGTCTGCAGGATCAGCGGCGCGCGTACGCTGGCCTCGATCGCCGGATGTGCGCAGGCAAACATCAGCCTCAGCCGCTCGTCGGGCAAATCCTCGTGCGTCATGCGCGCCTCCGCCTCTTCGGCAATCAGCTGCAGGTGGCCGCGGGCCGCCTCGCCGGTCAGCCGCCGCCGCACGGCGTCGACGTCGCGGCGGCGCGCCACCGCCAGCAGCCAGGCCTCCGGCTTTTCGGGCACGCCGCTCTTCGGCCAGCGCTCCAGTGCGGCGGCGAACGCGTCGGCCAGCGCGTCCTCGGCGCCGGCAACGTCGCGCATGCGAGCAGCGAGATAGGCAACCAGCTTGCCGTAGCTCTGCCGGGCGGCCGCCTCGGCCGCCGCCCGCGCCGTCTCCGGGCGCTTGTCCATATTGCTAGGACCGGTAGTCGGTCATTTCCCAGATCGGCCGCACCTCGACCGTGCCGGTGCTGGCTGCCGGGCAGCGCGCGCCCCATTCCATCGCGGTGTCGATGTCGGTCGCTTCGATCATGTAGAAGCCGGCAAGCTGTTCTTTTGTGTCGGCATAGGGACCGTCGAGCACATTGGTCTTGCCGTCGGCGAGCCGTATCGAAGTGGCCGCCTGGGTCGGACGCAGCCTTTCGCCGGCGAGGTACGCGCCGGATTTCTTCAAGGCTTCGGTATAAGCACCGTAGGCGGCAAGCGTCTGTTCGGTCTTGTCGCGCGGCGCATTCGCCATTGCCGCTTCGTCATTGTAGATCAAAAGCATGTATCGCATCGTCTTCTCCGTTTTCTCGAAGGCCGCGTCGTCGCGGGCCGACCTATGTCGTGCGGCCACGGCCGATTTCGACAGGCGCCGCGGAAATCTTTCGCCTCCAAAGCAATCGAGCGCAAGCCGGCGCTTTCGCCACCCCTCGATCGTTCGTCTAATGGCTGCAATTGCGGGTTGGCATTTGGCGTCTCCTGTCTAAACTCCCAGCTTCGCGCCGGCAGAGGCGGCGCGGCGCGACCATCTGGAGGAGGAAACCAAATGCTCGATTTCAGGACGAAATTTGTTGCCGCCGGCGCTTTGGCATTGTCGCTCGGCCTCGGCGCCATGTCGGCCGGGGCACAGGAATTCATCACCGTGCTGACCGGCGGCACGTCGGGCGTCTACTATCCCCTCGGCGTCGCGCTGTCGGAAATCTACGGTAAGGGCATCGAAGGCGCCCGCACCCAGGTGCAGGCAACCAAGGCATCGGTCGAGAACCTCAACCTGCTGCAGCAGGGCAAGGGCGAGATCGCCTTTGCGCTCGGCGATTCCGTCAAGCTCGCCGCCGAAGGCAACACC
Source organism: Mesorhizobium sp. M1A.F.Ca.ET.072.01.1.1 (assembly GCF_004023325.1). Lineage (NCBI taxonomy): Bacteria > Pseudomonadati > Pseudomonadota > Alphaproteobacteria > Hyphomicrobiales > Phyllobacteriaceae > Mesorhizobium > Mesorhizobium sp. M1A.F.Ca.ET.072.01.1.1. Next base: position 8,953 of record NZ_RZSF01000233.1, read on the forward strand.
GAAGCCGGCTTCCCCGGCAAGCTCGACAAGCTGCGCGGCATCGCCGCCATCTATCCGAACTATATCCAGATCGTCGCCAGCAAGGAGTCCGGCATCAAGACTCTCGCCGACCTCAAGGGCAAGAGCCTGTCGGTCGGCGCGCCCGCCTCCGGCACCGAGCTCAACGCCCGCGCCATCTTCGCCGCCGCCGGGCTGAAATATGAGGATCTTGGAAGGGTCGAGTACCTGCCATTCGCCGAGTCGGTCGAGTTGATCAAGAACCGGCAGCTCGACGCCACGCTGCAATCGGCGGGCCTCGGCGTCGCCTCGATCCGCGATCTCGCCACTTCGGTGCCAATCAACGTCGTCGCCGTGCCGGCCGAGGACGTCGCCAAGATCGGCTCGCCCTATCTTTCGGTGATCATTCCCAAGGGCACCTATGAGGGCCAGACCGAGGATGTCGCCACCGCCGCGGTCGGCAATTTCCTTGTCACCCGGGCCGATGTTTCCGACGAGACCGCCTATCAGATGACCAAGCTGATGTTCGAGCATCTCGACCAGCTCGCCGCCGCCCATGCCGCCGCCAAGGCGATCGATCCGGCCAAGGCGCTGGACGGCATGCCGGTGCCGCTGCATCCCGGCGCGGAGAAATATTACAAGGAAAAAGGGCTGATCAAGTAAGCGAGGATGGCGCGGCAATCTGCTTTGGAGCGCGTCGGATGAGCAAAGCAACGCCTGGAACAACTACCGACGGCAACTCGACCACTTTTCATCTCCCCGTCGCCGAAGAACAGGTCGAAGGCCTGCCGCCGGGCTTCGGCGGCGGCATCGCCGGCAAGGCGGCCTTCCTGATTGCCGTCGCCTTCTCCGTTTTCCAGATCTACATCGCCGCCTATGGCAGCCTGCCCAGCCAGGTGGTGCGCGCCATGCATGTCGGCTTCCTGCTGCTGCTCGGCTTCGGCCTGATCGCCAACCTGCGCGCCACCGGCGTAGCGGTGAAGGCCGCGTTCTGGACGCTCGGCGCGCTCGGCTTCGGCACCGGCCTCTACAACTGGGTCTTCTACGCCGACCTCATCCGCCGCTCCGGCTTCCTCACCACGCCGGACCTGATCGTCGGCACGCTGCTGGTGGTGCTCGTCTTCGAAGCGGCAAGGCGGCTGATGGGGCTGCCGCTCGCGGTGATCGCCTTCATCTTCCTCGCCTATTGCTTCGTCGGCAATCACCTGCCGCCGCCCTTCATCCATCGCGGCTACGATTTCGCCCAGCTCGTCGACACCTTCGCCTTCGGCACCGAAGGCATATACGGCACGCCGGTCTATGTCTCGGCGGCTTACATCTTCATCTTCGTCGTCTTCGCCGCCTTCCTCGAACGCGCCGGCATGATCGCGCTGTTCAACGATTTCGCGCTTGGCCTGGTCGGCTCCTGGCGTGGCGGTCCGGCCCAGGTCTGCGTGCTCTCCTCGGCGCTGATGGGCACCATCTCCGGTTCGGGCGTCGCCAATGTCGTGGCGAGCGGCCAGTTCACCATTCCGCTGATGAAGCGCTTCGGCTTCCGCTCGGCCTTCGCCGGCGCGGTCGAGGCAACGTCCTCGATGGGCGGCCAGATCATGCCGCCGGTGATGGGCGCGGTCGCCTTCATCATGGCCGAGACGCTGAACGTCCCCTACGCCGAGGTGGTGAAGGCGGCGATCATTCCGGCGCTGCTCTATTTCGGCGCCTGTTTCTGGCAGGTGCATCTGGAGGCGGGCAAGGCCGGCCTGCACGGAATGGCCAAGGCTGAGCTGCCCAATCCCTGGGATGCGGTGCGGCAGCACTGGCCGCTGGTGCTGCCGCTTGCCGTGCTGGTTTACCTGCTCTTCGCCGGCTATACGCCGATCTTCGCCGGCACCATGGGCCTGGCGCTGACCATCGTGCTGATCCTCGGCACGCCGCTGGCGGCGCTGATCGGACCGTTCGCCTTCCGCGTCGTCTTCTGGCTGGCGCTCGGCCTTGCCGCCGCCTCCTTCATGCGCTTCGGCGTCAACATCCTCGGCCTCGTCATCGCGGCGCTCATTGTCGCCTGCGTCACTTTCAAGGG
>NZ_RZSF01000234.1:0-11006 GCF_004023325.1 Mesorhizobium sp. M1A.F.Ca.ET.072.01.1.1
ACGCCGACGTCTCTGGTGCCTGAAATCGCCGCGCAAGCGGGGCATTCGTTCGGCGAATTGTTGAGTTGGATGGTGGAGGACGCTTCGTGTCTGCGTTGAGGTGGGCCCAGTCCCGCGGCCCTTGCCCTGGCCCCACCTCAACGCAGACACGAAGCGTCCTCCACCATCCAACTCAACAATTCGCCGAACGAATGCCCCGCTTGCGCGGCGATTTCAGGCACCAGAGACGTCGGCGTCATGCCCGGCTGGGTGTTGATCTCGAGCCAGACAACCTCGCCGTTTTCGGAGTGACGGTCGTCGTAACGGAAGTCCGACCGGGAAACGCCCCGGCAACCGATAGCAAGATGAGCCTTGAGGGCCAGTGTCTGTATTTTTTGGTAAATATTCGGTGAAATTTTTGCAGGGGTTTCGTGTTTTGATCCACCCGGGACGTACTTTGAATCGTAGTCGTAGAAGGAATGACCGGTCGGGATGATTTCACAGACCCCAAGCGCCACGTCACCCATCACCGCGCAGGTCAACTCGCGCCCGTGGATGTAGCGCTCGACCATGACGATCTCGCCATACTTCCATTCGGACGAGCCGATGACTTGCGGCGGATGCGACTGCCCCTGGTGCACGATGACGACGCCGAAGCTCGAGCCTTCATTGACCGGCTTCACCACGTAAGGCGGCTTCATCGGATGCTTGTTCTGGACGGAGAAGCGGTTGACCACCTTCGATTCCGCGACGGGAATGCCGGACGCCTTGGCGACCTTCTTGGCCTGCTCCTTGTTCATGGCCAGCGCCGAAGCGAGCACGCCCGAATGGGTGTAGGGAATTCCGAGATATTCGAGAATTCCCTGGATGGTGCCATCCTCGCCGAACGGGCCATGCAGCGCGTTGAAGGCGACATCGGGCTTGAGCTCGGCAAGCACAGACCCGACATCGCGCGAAACATCGACGCGGGTGACCTGATAGCCTTCATTCTCGAGCGCATCCGCACATGCCTTCCCCGACGACAGAGACACGGGCCGCTCCGAGGAAAATCCCCCCAGGAGAACAGCCACATGCTTCTTCTTCATCCCGCCTTCCCCTTTCACGCCGGGCCTGCAACCAATATTTCCGCACGCAACATTTCCGCACATTGAGTCCGAGTCTTCCGGCAGGTTGCCCCCCAGACGGAAAACGCGGGTAACGCGTCAAACGACTCAAATCAGGAAACGCTTTAGAGCACAGAATCAGAGAGTTGATTCCCTGGCAAGTACCTATGATTCCGAGAGATTCACTTTCCGCGAAAACGGGCGAGAAAAGTGTGTTGTTGAGTCTTTGCGGTAACGCTTGACGGCGTCGCCGACGACGCAAGTTCAAGCACTACTTGAACATCGCAGCGAGCTAAAGAAGCTGGCCCAGGAACTCCTGCACCGCGTGACCCGGCCGGAAGTTGCCCAGCCGCTTGATCTCCCAATGCAGGCGGATGCCCGAATTTTCCAGCACCCGCGCTCGCACCGTCTCGCCGAGATATTCGAGATCGTAGCCGGTCGCGGTGCCGGTGTTGATCATGAAGTTGCAGTGCATGGGAGACATCTGCGCGCCGCCGATCATCAGCCCGCGGCAGCCGGCCTTGTCGATCTCTTTCCACGCCGACGAGCCTTCCGGGTTCTTGAAGGTCGAACCGCCGGTCTTCTCGCGGATCGGCTGTACCGTCTCGCGATGGTTCTGCACGGCGTCCATCGCCGCCTTAATCGCAACCTTGTCTTCCGGGGGGCCATCGAAGATGGCCGAGGTAAAGATCAATCCGCCAGGCGCCGACGAATGGCGGTAGGCATAGCCCATATCCGCATTGCTCAGCGTATGGACATTGCCTGCGCGATCGAGCGCCCGCACCTCGACCACGCGCTCGCGCGTCTCGACGCCATTGGCGCCAGCATTCATCCTCAGCGCCCCGCCGACAGCGCCCGGGATGCCGTGATAGAAATGGAACCCGCCGATGCCGGCTTCATAAGCCACGGCGGCCAGGCGCTTGTCCGGCGTTGCTGCGCCAGCCTTGATGGTGGTCGATCCGGTGACCTCGGCCTCGCCAAACCCCTTGGCGGAGAGCCTCACCACAAAACCGGGGATGCCGCCGTCGCGCACCAGAAGGTTTGAGCCGACGCCGACGACCGTGATCGGGATTTCCTCCGGCACCGCGCGCAGGAAGGCCGCGAGATCCTCCTCGTCGGCCGGCTGGAACAGCGCTTCCGCCAGCCCGCCGGCACGGAACCAGGTGATCTTGTCCATCTCGGCATTGGGCGTGACGCGGCCGCGCAGGCCGGCAAGCTTGTCGCCGAGCTTGTCGATCAGGTCCTGGCTGCGCATCATGAGGGGGCCCCACCGAGTTCCTTGGGCAGCGCATAGGCCCATTGCGTGATGTTGCCGGCGCCAAGGAAGATGACGAAGTCGCCGGGCTTGGCAAGTTCGCGGACGGCCGGCGCGACCGCCGTCGGGCCTTCGATATAGCGCGCGTCGCGATGGCCGCCGGCGCGGATGCGCGACACCAGCGCGTCCGAGGTCACGCCCTCGATCGGTTCCTCGCCGGCCGCGTAAACGGGCGCCACCATGACCGTGTCGGCATCGTTGAAGCAGACGGAAAACTCATTGAACAGATCGTGCAGCCGGGTGAAGCGGTGCGGTTGCGCAATCGCGATGACGCGGCCCTTTGTGGCCCCGCGCGCGGCCTTGAGCACCGCCGCGATCTCCACCGGGTGGTGGCCGTAATCATCGAAGACCTCGACGCCGTTCCAAGAACCGGTGTGCGTGAAACGCCGCTTGACGCCGGCGAAGGATGACAGGCCTTTCTTGATGGCTTCGGGGGACAGACCAAGCTCATGCGCGACCGCGATCGCTGCCGTCGCGTTGGAGACATTATGGCGGCCGGGCATCGGCAGCCGCAGACCCGTGATCGTCGTCGTGCCCCGCCCCTTGCGGTCTCGGATCACCACGTCGAACTCGGATGTAGCTCCGTCCATGCGATGATTGGCGAAGCGCACGTCGGCCTGGGCATTCTCGCCATAGGTGATGACGCGCCGATCCTCGATGCTGCCGACCAGCGCCTGCACCTCCGGATGGTCGGTGCACATCACGCCGAAACCGTAGAACGGTACGTTTTCGACGAACTGGCGGAAGGCCTCGCGCACCTTGTCGAAGCTGCCATAGTGGTCGAGATGCTCGGGGTCGATGTTGGTGACGACGGCGATGTCGGCCGGCAGCTTGAGGAAGGTACCGTCGCTCTCGTCGGCCTCGACCACCATCCACTCGCCGTCACCCATGCGGGCATTGGTACCATACGCGTTGATGATGCCGCCATTGATGACGGTCGGGTCGAGCCCGCCGGCTTCGAGCAGCGTCGCGACCATGGAGGTGGTCGTCGTCTTGCCATGCGTGCCGCCGATGGCGACCGCCTGGCGGAAGCGCATCAGCTCGGCCAGCATCTCGGCGCGGCGCACGACCGGCAGCAGTTTCTCGCGCGCCGCCCTGAGCTCAGGGTTGGATTTCTTGATGGCGGTCGACACCACGACCACCTCGGCCTCGCCGACGTTCTCGGCCTTGTGGCCCACGAAGCATTCGATGCCCTTGTCGCGGAGCCGCTGCACATTGGCGCCGTCCGCCTGGTCCGAGCCCTGCACCTTGTAGCCGAGATTGTGCAGCACCTCGGCAATGCCGCTCATGCCGATGCCGCCGATGCCGATGAAATGCACGAGGCCGATCGTCTGCGGCATCTTCATGCGCGCGTCCTCCTGTAGTCGGAAACCGTTTTGCCGGACGCAATAGCCTCTGTCAGATCGCCGAGCAACCGCGCCGCGTCGGGTTTTCCGGCCGAGCGGGCAGCCGCGGCCATTGCGGTCAACCGGCCGGGATCCTCCATCAGCCCGCCGACCAACGCGGCGATCCGCTCGGCCGAGAGCGTCGATTGCTGATGGACCTCGGCCCCACCGGCGGAGGCAAGTGCCGCGGCATTCGCCGCCTGGTCGTGATCGAGCGCATGCGGGTAAGGCACCAGCAGCGCCGGGCGTCCGATGACCGCGATCTCCGATACGGTCGAGGCACCGGACCGCGACATCACCAGATGTGCGGCCGCCATGCGCGCCGCCATATCGGTGAAGAAGGGCGAGACCTGCGCGTCGACGCCGAGATCGGCATAGGCGGTCTTCACTCGCGCCACGTCTTCCGCGCGCGCTTGCTGGGTGATCGCCAGCCGCTTGCGCTGCGCTTCGGGCAAAAGCGCGATCGCCGCCGGCACAGCATCGGAAAAGAACTGCGCACCCTGGCTGCCGCCGAAGACCAGGAAGCGGAACGGCTCGCTGGCATCCGACGCGACATAAGGCGATTTCGCCGCTTCAAGGACCTGCGGCCTCACAGGATTGCCCGTGGTCACCGTCTTGGCGCCGGCCGCGCTTTCCCCCTCGGGCAGGAACCCGCCGGCAATCGCATCGACCCGGCTCGACAGCGCCTTGTTGGCACGTCCCATGACGGCGTTCTGCTCATGGATCAGCGTCGGCACCTTGCGCCGTGTCGCCGCATAGAGCGGCGGCAATGTCGGATAGCCGCCGAAGCCGACGACGGCGTCAGGCCTGATCCTGGCGATGACACGCCCCGCTTGCCGCACGCCTTGCCAGATCGTCCAGAAGGACGCGAGGATGGCGAAGGGATTCTTCGAACCCAAAGTCGCCGAGCGGATGGAGTGGATCGCGGCGGCGGGAAAGTGGCCGGAGTAGCGCTCCGCGCGGCGGTCGGTGGCAAGATGCACCTCCCAGCCCCGCTCGGTCAGCTCATGCGCAAGCGCCTCGGCTGGGAACAGATGTCCGCCCGTTCCGCCGGCCGCCAGCAGGATGACACCCCTCGACATCCGGCCTCATTCCGCCGGCATGGCGCGCTGCGAGAAGGCGTAGCCAATCTGCTTGCGCTTTTCGGGATGCCTGCGCGTCAGCGCCAGCACCATGCCCATCGAGACGGCAATCGCGATCTGCGAGGAGCCGCCATAGGAGATAAAGGGCAGCGTCATGCCCTTGGCCGGCATCAACTGCAGGTTCACGCACATGTTGATGGCCGACTGCAGGCCGAAAATGGTGACGAGCCCGCCGACGGCGTAACGGGTGAAGTCGTCATGCTCCTTGAGCGCGATGCTCAATCCGCGCAGCACGATGAAGGCGAAAATCGACATGATGAAGAAGCACATGATCAGCCCGAACTCCTCGCCCGCGACCGAAAACACGAAGTCGGCGTGGCTGTCGGGGATGACCCGCTTCACCGTGCCCTCGCCTGGGCCGACGCCGAACCAGCCGCCATTGATCAGCGCCTCGCGGCCCATGTCGACCTGGAAAGTGTCGCCTTCGCCGGTGAGGAACTTGTCGATGCGGGCGGCCACATGCGGAAACACCGTATAGGCCGCGAACACGCCGCCGACGCCGGCAGCCCCCAGCGCGACGATCCAGAACCACGGCAGGCCGGCCATGAAGAACATCACGCCCCAGGTGCCCAGCACCAGCATGGTCTGGCCGAGATCCGGCTGCGCGATCAGCAGCGAGATCACCAAGGCCAGCAGCAGCATGGCGAACAGATTGCCGGGAATGTCGGGCTGGCGCTTGTGCTCGGCAAAGAGCCAGGCGCAAATGATGACAAAGGCCGGCTTCAGGAACTCGGACGGCTGGATCGAGAGCCCGGCGAGCGATACCCAGCGCCGCGCGCCCTTCACCTCGACGCCGATATAGAGAACCGCCACCATCAGCACCAGCATGATGCAGATCATCGCCAGCGACATGCGCCTTATTTGTCGCGCTTCCAGGAAGGAAACCGCGAGCATCACGACGAGCGCCGGGATGGTGAAGATGATCTGTCTTGTGGCGAAGTGGAAGCTGTCGAGACCGATGCGCTCGGCGACCGCCGGGCTTGCGGCGAAGGACAAGACGATGCCGAGCCCCATCAGCGACAGGAATGCCGCCAGGAACCAGCGATCGATCGTCCACCACCAGGTTGCGACCGGACTTTTGTCGAGACGGCTTTGCATCAACGTGGCCCTCCGATGGGTTTCACCCCATCAATAGCAGTCGCAGCTTGCCTGAAGGCTTCGCCGCGAACCTCGAAATTCTTGAACTGGTCGAAACTGGCGCAGGCCGGCGAAAGCAGGACGACGGCCTCGCCGCCGGTGTCGCCCGCGGCGTCATGGGCGGCGTGCTCGACCGCGGCCGCCAACGTTCCGGAAATTTCGTAAGGCACCGCCTCGCCGAGCGTGGCGGCGAAAGCGGGAGCGGCCTCGCCGATCAGATAGGCCTTGGCAATGCGTGGAAAGAAACCGCGCAGCGGCTCTATCCCGCCTTCCTTGGGCAGGCCGCCTGCGATCCAATAGATGCGGTTGAAGCTCGACAGCGCGGGAGCCGCCGCATCGGCATTGGTCGCCTTGGAATCGTTGACGAACAGCACATGATCCTTGCGGCCCACCTGCTCCATGCGGTGCGCCAGCCCCGGGAAGCTTTCCAGCCCCGCCTGGATCTCGCCGAGTTCCAGCCCGACCCTGAGGCAGGCGGCGACGGCGGCGAGCGCGTTCTGCGCATTGTGCTGGCCGCGCAGCGAGCCGATGCCTTCCAGGAATGCGATGCGGCTGTAGCGACCGTGCACGGCTTCCATCAAATTCGTGCCGTCGGCGAAATAGCCGTCGGTCAGCGGCAGGCGCTTGGAAATGCGGATCACTTGCCGGCCTGCCCGCTCCAGCCGGTCGGCAATCTGGGCGCACCAGGAATCGTCGACACCGATGATCGCGGTGTCGCTGCCGGCGACCAGCCTTTCCTTGATCGAGGCGTAATGGGCCATGGTGCCGTGGCGGTCGAGATGGTCAGGCGTCAGATTGAGCAGGATGCCGGCGGTCGGATTGATCGAGGGCGCGAGATCGATCTGGTAGGAAGAGCATTCCACCACATAGTGCCGTTCGGGCTCGGGCGGATCGAGCGTCATGATGGCGCGGCCGATATTGCCGCCCATCTGGGTGTCGCGTCCGGCCGACTTCAGGATGTGCGCCGTCATCGCCGTGGTCGTCGATTTGCCGTTGGTGCCGGTGATCGCGACGAAGGGTGCGGCCGGCGCGCGCTGGATGCGCTCGCGGCAGAACAGCTCGATATCGCCGATCACCTCGACGCCGGCGCCGCGCGCCAGTTCCACCGTCCAGTGCGGCTTCGGATGCGTGAGCGGCACCCCGGGCGACAGAACGAACGCGGCGAAGCGCGACCAGTCGGCGCCGCGCAGGTCGCCGGTCGCGATCCCGGCGGCTGCTGCCTTGGCGACGCTGTCCGGATTGTCGTCCCAGGCGAGGATCTCGGCGCCGCCGGCGATCAGCGCATGCGCGGTGGCAATCCCCGACCCGCCGAGCCCGAAGAGCGAAACGCGTTTGCCTGCAAATGAAGCGGCGGCGATCAAGCGGGCATCCTATCTGAGCTTGAGGGTGGAGAGGCCGACCAGCGCCAGGATGACGGCGATGATCCAGAAGCGGATCACCACCTGGCTTTCGGTCCAGCCGAGCTTTTCGAAATGGTGATGGATCGGTGCCATCAGGAAGACGCGCTTGCCGGTCATCTTGAAATAGCCGACCTGGATGATGACCGACAGGATCTCCACCACGAACAGGCCGCCGACAATGACCAGCACGATCTCGTGCTTGGTGGCGACAGCGATGGTGCCGATCAGGCCGCCCATGGCAAGCGAGCCGGTGTCGCCCATGAAGATTGCGGCCGGCGGCGCGTTGAACCACAGGAAGCCGAGGCCGGCGCCGATGACGGCGCCCAGCACGACCGCCAGTTCGCCGGTGCCGGGAACGAAATGGATCTGCAGATACTCGGCGAACACCGCGTTGCCGGAAAGATAGGCGATGACGCCGAACGACGCCGCAGCGATCATGATCGGCACGATCGCCAGCCCGTCTAGGCCGTCGGTCAGGTTCACCGCATTGCCGGCGCCGACGATCACGAAGCAGGAGAACGGCACGAAGAACCAGCCGAGATTGATCAGGAATTCCTTGGCGAACGGGAAGGTCAGCGACGACGAGAACGGCGCCTGGCCATTGTGCATGATCACCCAGGCCGCGATGCCGGCGACAACGAATTCGATCGCCAGCCTGGCCTTGCCGGAGAAGCCCAGATGCGACTGTTTCGTCACCTTTAGATAGTCGTCGTAGAAACCGATCGAGCCGAAGCCGACGGTGACCAAAAGCACCACCCAGACATAGATGCTGGAGAGGTTTGCCCACAGAAGCGAGGAGCCGATGATGCCGGACAGGATCATCAGACCGCCCATCGTCGGCGTTCCGGCCTTCTTGAAATGCGTCTGCGGTCCGTCGGCGCGGATCGGCTGCCCCTTGCCCTGACGCAGCCGGAGCGAATTGATGATGGTCGGTCCGAATATGAAGACGATCAGCGCCGAAGTGATCAGCGCGCCGCCGGTGCGAAAGGTGATGTAGCGGAATACATTGAAGGCCGAGATCTTGTCCGCGAAATCAACGAGTAAAGTGAGCATCGGTCCCCCGGATCCCGACCTCAGGTCGGTTCAATGGTTGCGGCTTCCGCCGGAAATTTGCCGAGCAATGCCTCGACCAGCTTTGAAAAGCCGATGCCTTTCGACGACTTGACCATCACCACGTCGCCCGGCCTGATCGCCGACATGACGACGGGCTTCAGCTCTTCGGCTCCTGGCCGGTACTCGGTTTCGACATCCGAAGGCAAAACCTCGGCCAGTGCCCGCATCTCCGGGCCGCCGAGAAAGACGTTGCGCGTTTCTGTGCCGACAATAAGTTCGGCAAGGGCCGCGTGGAGCTTCGCCGAATGGCTGCCGAGTTCCAGCATGTCGCCAAGCACGGCGATGCGCCTGCCCTCGCCCGATACCGGCGTGGCGTTGAGCAGTGCCATGGCTGCCGCCATCGACGCCGGATTGGCATTGTAGCTCTCGTCGATCAGCGTGATCGGACCGTTCGGATGGCGCAAAATGTGGCGCCGGCCGCGCCCGCGCTCGGCCGAAAGATCGGCGAGCGCCGCCGCGACCTTGTCGAGATCGGCGTCGACCAGTTGCGCGGCGCCAAGCACCGCCAGCACATTCTGCACGATGTGGCGGCCGGGCGCCCCGACACGGGCCGTCACGTCCCTCTTGCCGATCTTGACCGCGATATCGGAGTGATCGGCATAAAGGTCGCAGCCAACAAGACGAAAGGCCGAGCGGGCGTTCTCGCCGAAGCCGAAGACATGCTCGACACCTGCATCCTTGGCCACTTTCCCGAGCAGCTTCCAACGCGGATCGTCGCGATTGAGCAGCGCGGCGCCGCCGGCCTCTATGCCCTCGAAAATCTCGGCCTTGGCCATGGCGATCTCGTCGAGATTCTTGAAGAAGCCGAGATGGGCGGCCGCGATCAGCGTGACGATCGCGACATGCGGCCTCACCATCTTGACCAGCGGCCTTATCTCGCCCGGATGATTCATGCCGATCTCGAAGATCGCGTAGTCGCAGTCTGCGGGCATGCGCGCCAAGGTAAGTGGCACGCCCCAGTGATTGTTGAACGACTGCGCCGAGGCGTGCACCTTGCCGACCGCCGACATCACATGGCGCAGCGCTTCCTTTGTGGTCGTCTTGCCCGCAGAGCCGGTCACCGCGATGATCTTGGCCCGTGAGCGAGCGCGCGCCGCAATGCCGAGCTTTTCCAGCGCCGCAAGCACATCCTGCACGACGATCATCGGCGCAGTCAGCCGGCCGAGCGACGGCAGCTTGCCCTCGGCCACGACCAGCACCGCAGCGCCCGCCTTCACTGCAGCGGTCGCGAAATCGTGGCCGTCCATCGTCTCGCCCTTGATGGCGAAGAAGGCGTTGCCCGGTTCGAGGCTGCGGCTGTCGATCGAAATGCCGGTGATGCCTTCCGGCAGCGAGCCGATCGGCCTGCCGCCCATGGCCTCGACAAGCGCTTGCGACGTCCACAGCAAGCTCATGCGGCGCGCTCCTGGAGCGCCTCGCGCACTTCCTCATGATCGGAAAAGTGGAAGGTTTCGGTGCCGATCGTCTGGCCTTCCTCATGCCCCTTGCCGGCGACGATCAGCGTATCGCCGGCATGGAGCATGGCGACGGCCTCGTGGATCGCTTTGCGGCGGTCGCCGATCTCGATGGCGCCGGGCGCCGCGGCAAGAATTGCCGCGCGGATGGTTTCGGGGATTTCCGTGCGCGGATTATCGTCGGTGACGATGACGACATCGGCGAGCCGGGTCGCGATCTCGCCCATGATCGGCCGCTTGCCGCGATCGCGGTCTCCGCCGCAGCCGAAGACGACAACGACCCGGCCCGTGGTGAACGGACGAACCGAGGTCAGAACATTTTCCAACGCGTCGGGCTTGTGCGCGTAGTCGACATAGACCGGAGCGCCGGCGGCCGTCGTGCCCACAAGATCGAGGCGGCCCGGCGCACCTTTGAGTTTCTCCAATGCGGCCAAAGCCTTATCAACAGATGTTCCAGTCGAGATGGCGAGGCCGGCCGAAACCAGCGCGTTGGCGATCTGGAAGTCACCTGCCAACGGCAGATCGATCTCGTGGAGCACACCATCGGCCTCCACCTCGGCACGCTGGCGCCGCCGCTCATGCTCGACGCGCTTCAGCGTCAGGAATTCGCCGTGGCGGCCGACTGTCAGAACATTTAGGCCCGCTGCCCGCGCGGCATCAACCGTCGGCTGCGACCAGGGATCGTCGGCGAAGATCACGGCCGGCGCCCCCTTCGGCAGCAGCGCGTCGAACAGACGCAGCTTGGCACGATGATAATCCTCAACCGTCGGATGGTAATCCATGTGGTCGCGGCCGAGATTGGTAAAGCCGCCGGCGGCCAGTTTTACGCCGTCGAGCCGACGCTGGTCGAGACCATGGCTGGAAGCCTCCATCGAGGCGTGCGTTACCCCTGCCTCCGCCAGATCCTTGAGCAACTGGTGCAGCGCGACGGGATCGGGCGTGGTCAACGAGCCGTATTCGTTGCGTCCCGGCGCGACC
>NZ_RZSF01000235.1:0-10988 GCF_004023325.1 Mesorhizobium sp. M1A.F.Ca.ET.072.01.1.1
CGCCCTGATCGAGGCCGGGATCGCCACCGAGATCCTCGAGCGCGAGGGGCGGCTGGCCGAGCCCTGGCACCACCGCCATGAGAACCTGCATCTCAACACGCATCGCGACCTCTCAACGCTGCCCGGCGTTTCATTTCCGCAAGGCACGCCCGCCTTTCCGCACCGCAGCGCGGTGATCCGCCTGTTCAACGACTTCGCCCAGACGCACCGGCTGCCGATCGCCTTCGGCGTCGTCGTCGAGGAAATCGATTTCCGCGGCGATCACTGGCTGCTGAAGACCAGCACGGGACCGCGAGCGGCGCTCCACGTGGTGATCGCCACCGGGCGCGACCGACAACCCTTTATCCCGGCCTGGAAAGGCATGAAGGATTTTTCGGGCAAGATCGTCCATTCGGCGCATTTCGGCCGGGCGAGCGACTATGCCGGGAAAAAAGTGCTGGTGGTCGGCGCCGGCAATTCCGGCTTCGACGCGCTCAACCATCTTTCCGGGGTCGAGACCGGGCAGATGTGGCTCTCGGCGCGCAACGGGCCGTCGCTGCTGCCCAAGCGCATCGGCAAGATCGCCGTGCATCGTTTCTCGCCCGTCATGGCGAGACTGCCTGCCCGGCTCGCCGATGCGGTGATGGCGGCGACGCAGCGGCTGGTCTTCGGCGATCTCGGGAAGTACGGCCTGCCCCCCGCCCCGTCGGGCGGCGCCAGCCGCCTCGGCTCGGACTATACGGCGATCGCCGCCGATGACGGTGCGGTCGACGCGATCAAGGCCGGCCGCATCATCGTCGTGCCGCAGGTCAAGGAATTCAGGCACGACGGCGTCGTTCTCGAAAGCGGCCAGTCGATCGCGCCTGACATCGTCATTGCCGCCACCGGCTACCGCACCGGGCTGGAGGCGATGGTGGGCAGGCTCGGCGTGCTCGATGCCAAGGGAGTGCCGCTGTTCAACGGCCCGGCGAACGACCCGAAACTGCCCGGCCTCTGGTTCACCGGCATGCGGCCGAGCATTCGCGGCTGCTTCGCCAATGCGCGCATCCAGGGCGCGGCGATCGCCGGCAGGATTGCCAAGCAAAGGCGCTGAGGCGCCAGTCTGCGCGCGAGGCTTCCGTTTTGGGCCGGCCGCGGAAGCTTTATATGCCGCGAGCGTCGGAGTACGGCGCGGCCTGGTAGGCACCTGATTTGGGATCGCGAATTGCCATTTGGCTCAAGCCGCTAGACGGGCGCCGCTCGCGGCTCGTCGGCGACACCAGCCGCCGCGCCGCAACGCGACAAGTCCTATTGCGAAACCGCGCAAAGCGCATATTGTCGAGCATGGTCTGGGATCGTACCCGGCGGTCGAAGGGGGCGATCGACGCGGTGCTGCGTTAAGCGGTTGGGTCAAGGACTCGATGCAGCAAGGGGCTATGAGTGTTACGGCCACAGGGCGCGGCCAGCGTGAGCAAGCCGACGGCGATATTGCCCGCGAGCAAACCGTCCTCTTTCGCCTCACCGACCGACTTTACCGCGCCCATGGCCTCGTCGAGATCTACGATGCGGCCCTCGATGCCATATGCGACGCCCTCGGTTCGTCGCGCGCCTCGATCCTGAGATTTGACAACCACGGCGTCATGAGCTTCGTCGCGTGGCGCTCACTGTCTGAAGAATACCGCAAGGCTGTCAACGGCCACACGCCGTGGACAACCGATCAGCGCGACGCCGAGCCCATCTTTGTCGAGGATATTCGTTTCAGCGGTGAATCTCAGCAACTCATCGACACGGTCCTCGGCGAAGGCATCGAAGCGCTGGCCTTTATCCCGCTTGCCAGCTCCCGCGAGCTCATCGGCAAGTTCATGGTCTACTACCCAGCACCCCATAGCTTCACCGATCGTGAACGCGAACTTGCGTTGACCATTGCCCGCCAGCTCGGGTTTGCGATCGAACGGGACCAGGCGGAAACCACTGCGGCGCGGCTGAGCGCGCTTGTCGCATCCTCGGACGACGCGATCATCGCGACGGATCCGGACGGCATCGTCACGGACTGGAACCGTGGCGCCGAGCGGCTCTACGGCTACCCCCGCGCGGAAATTGTCGGTCGTTCGCTCATGTTGTTGATACCGCCCGATCGCCGGAACGAGGACCGGGATATTCTGGCGCGCATTCGAGATGGAGAGCATGTCGAGCATTTCGAGACCGTTCGCCTGCGCAAGGACGGCAGTATCGTTCCCATCTCTTTGACCGTTTCCCCCATCGCGGACGCGTCGGGCGCAATTGTCGGTGCCTCCAAGATCGCCCGCGGCATCTCCGAGCGGCTGCGCGCGCAAGAGCAGCGGGAGATACTGCTCCGCGAGATGGACCACCGTGTGAAGAACCTCTTCGCCATCGCAAGCTCGATCGTCAAGCTGAGCGCTTCGGCCGCCGAAACGCCGGCGGCGCTCGCCTCGATCGTGTCTGACCGCCTCGGCGCCTTGGCGCGGGCGCATGCGCTGACGATGCTCACGTCTGGTGGCCGCTCTGCTCAGGTCTCCACGAGCCTGCATACATTGGTGAACGCGATCCTGGCGCCATACCGCCATGCGGCCGATGAGCATCCCCGCTTCGCGATCACCGGCATCGATATTCCCGTGCCCGCGGCAATGATCACGCCACTTTCCCTCCTGCTGCACGAATTCGCCACCAACGCCGCCAAACATGGCAGCCTCTCGGCGGCCGCCGGCTCAATAGAGATCGCTTGCGCCAATCGGGACGGCAAGGTGCTTATTCAATGGCGAGAGGTTGGAGGACCACCTCCCGTCGCAACCGAAGAAGAAGGTTTCGGGAGCCGCCTGGTCCGCGTCGCCGCGAGCCAGCTTGGCCAAGTCGAGCGAAACTGGGACCCGGCCGGCGTCACTATCGAAGTCACGCTTGACGGTGAAAGATTTTCTGCCTGACGACCAGAAGGCCGAGCTGAGGTGGGATCTCCTCGGCCGGGTCGACCAATCGAGCATGACAGTCGGGCTAGCTCAAGTCCCTAGCAGCGTCTTCGATCAGCTTGACAACCAAATTGCGAAACCTCTCGCCGGACCTGTTCCCTATATTTCCAACATCCTCAGCCACCATACCGGGTGAAGAAACCGAAACCTCCCCACTGACGTGAACGTTGACGGTGAATACCCTTCCGGCGGTGTTTTTCACTTCCGGCTTTCGGTAGATTCGAAACCGAACAGAGGGCGTCAGCGCTTTGTCACGGCCCCGCGGAGCGGTGTCTATGTCGATCGTCATCTCGCCCGACACTTCTGCCTTGGCCGCTACCAACGACGCAACAACGACATCGTCCAGCCAGGCCCTGGCTTGGGTGCCGAAATCCGGCACCGTGGCATTCGCATCCTCCTCTTCATGGCGAGGAGCTTTCTTGCCGCGCTCAAGGGCTTCTTTGAACTTAGCCACCTTATCGCCTCCGATTTGTCAGCCTATGAAGCGGTGCTCACAAGGGTCACCGCTCTGCCATCAACAAAACGCGTGCCATCGCAGTGCGTTGCAATGACCGCTAACAAGCCTTCGCGGCGCGGTTGATGGGTCGACGGGAGCAACACGCGAAACTTCGCTGGCAAGGCGCGTTCCTGGCTCGCCATCAGACGGCGCCGCCAGCAGGGCAAGACGCTGGATTGTCTTAGATCGCGCCGTCAGCGGCCATCGCAACGCGCATCGTCGAACGACCGCTGCTGGGTCGGCGACGATCGGGCGACCAGGGCTTTGTGCGCGCGTGGCCGCTTGCGCCCCCGCCCGGCAGCCAGGTGGTACCTCTTTATCAATGCTTCACCATAGGAACAGCGGTCCCGGAACCTTTCTGATTGCTGCGAACTTCTGGAATTCCATGAATCCCAAAATGAAGGACTTCGGCATGAAAGTCACTGCAGCAGGCATCGACCGCATCAAGATCGGCAACGCCGACGCGAGTGGCCAGGGCGCGCATTTTGTCGTTTGGCTTTATCTTCAGGTCGACGAAGGCGGCACACAAACCGGTCAGGAACTGGTGGTGTCAGTCCCGTACGACGCGCAGATGACGTTTGATGAAATCGCGACCCAGGCTTTCGAGAAGGCGCACGCCCTGCTTCTCGCCTGCTGCGAGATAGATAAGTCCATGTGGTGGAAACAGTTCAACCACAGCCTTGCGCCGCTGCCTGAGTGGACGCCCGGCGCGCAGTAGTGGGGGCGGGCTGATCGTGCTAAGCCTTGGCAATGAATGCCTCAGCCGGCCAATTCGGAAAGTTCGTCGGCCGCTTCCTCAAGACCTTGCGCCGCCGCTCGCTCGAGCCAAAGGCGGCCGACTGCCGGGTAGTGCTCTCCGGCCAGGCCCTTCGAGAAATATCGGCCGAGCATCAGTTGGGCCTGCCCGTGCCCACGCTCGGCCGCGGCCGCAAACCATTTCTGCGCCGCCACGTGATCGACCGGCAGTCCCTCGCCGGAGCTCTGCAGCGCGCCGAGAGCAAACATTGCGCCGGCATGGCCGTCGGCAGCAGCCCGTCGGAACAACTGTATTGCGGCTTCGGGAGAGCGTTTGCCTCCGCTCCCATTGAGCAGCATCTCAGCAAGTGCCACTTGCGCATCGAGCATGCCGCCTTCGGCCGCTTGGGCAAACCAGGCACGAGCCTGTTGCGCGTCGGCAGCCACGCCGCGCCCGTCCCTGAGAATGCGCGCATACATGTACTGAGCCTCGGCCACGCCTTCAGCCGCGCGCCTCAGCCATTGCGCGGCGCGAGTTTCATCCTGGTGCACGCCGACGCCTTTGGCGAAACACAGCCCGAGATTGAAGGCGGCGATAAGATCGCCCGATAATGCGGCTGCCTCGAACCACCCCGCTACGCTCGTGATATCGTCCGGCTCGCCGGCTCCCTGAAGAACAAGATTGGCCAGATCGACTTGCGCTGCCCGGTTCCCGCTGCTTGCGGCGGTGCGCAGCCAATGCGCCCCCTCTTGCTCGTCCCTGGCGACACCGTTTCCCGTCAGGTAGAGAGAGGCCAGCGCGCGAGCGGCGGCCTGGTGACCCCCCTCGGCCGCACGACGATACCAAATTGCCGCCTCTGAAAAGTCCGGCGGCCGGCTCTTCACGTTACGATCGCCGAGAAGATTCGCCGCCTCGAAATTGCCCGCCAATGCCGCACGCCGTATCCAGGCCTCTCCGGCCACAGGATCCTGATCGCCGAGGCTCCCGTCGATAAGCGCCAGACCCAATCGGAATTGGGCCGCAGGAAGCCCTTTCTCCGCAGCTGACTGGTATAATCGCGCCGCACCCGCAATGTCGCCTGCGACGCCGCGGCCGTGTTCGGTCAGGATCGCGAGAAGATAGATTGCCGTCGGCAAGCCAGCGTCCGCCGCCCGCCGGACCTCATCGGCAATCCTGGACCGGTCTGCCGACAAACCCCGCCGTGCCAGCGCCAGGGCAAAACCAAGGCTTCCTTCGGCGCAGCCGGCCGCGGCCGACCGCTCGTACCACCTGTAGGCAGCATCCGCATCGCGCATTGGTTCGGGACCGCTGGTCAGGATGTAGCCGAGGAGTGCCTGGCCGGTGGCGGAGCCCGCCTCGGCCGCCTTCGTGGCAAGGTCGAGCGCTGACGCAAAGTCTGGCTCGCTCGTGGTGTCCTCCACGAACAACCGTTCCGATTCGGAGCCCTTGTCAGCTTCGGCTGCCGCCATCCCGGTCACGTAGAGCGCGGCGAGGAGCGCCTGCGCATCAGCGCTCCCGTGATCCGCTGCTCGCCGCAGCCAGCGCGTCCCCTCTGCCCGGCTCGGCGGCACGCCGGAACCTTCGAGATAGCAACGCGCGACCCGATACTCGGCCTGGCCGATGCCCGCACGCGCAGCCGCGGCGAAGAGCGGAAAGGCCTCCGTGGGCTTGCCATTTTCAGAAAACTGGATCGCCCGGCGCAATGCTAGGGACGGGCTAGCCAAACCAGTCAGGCGATCCAGAATTGTCATCGAGGCCAGCCTTTGACTGCTCCGGTTCCTGTCGAGCTGCGGACTACGGCTCGCGCATCGCTTCCTGACCGATCGGGAGCATCACCCCAAGAATATATTTGAGCACCGTGCGCCGGCCGACCTGAACGTCGGCGGTCACCGGCATGCCGGGGGTGAGGGCAAACCCGGCGGGTACGTCATGCAGCGCGACCTGATCGATGGAAATGCGCGTCCGATAGAACGGTTCTGTGTTCGAGGGCAGCATTGCCAGCGAACTGTCTGGATCGCGGGCTTTCTCCTGAGCGGAGAAGGAATCCGGACTGAGCGTACGCACGGTGCCGTGAGCGAGGCCGTATTGCGAATAGGGGAAGGTGTCGAACTTGATGACGACGGGATCGCCGACGTGGACGAAGCCACTGCTTCGGCCGACGACATTTGTCTCGATCTCGAGCGGCGCCTTGGCGGGCACCAGCGTGATCAGGCGCTCGCCCGACTGCAGGACCGAGCCGACCGACACTTTTGCCACGGACTGGACAATGGCATCTCCTTCGCTTTTCAGCTCGACCAGTTGCTTGCGCAGCTTTGCCTTGTTGAAGAGCTCGCGAGCGTCGGACATGCGAGAGCTCGCCTCCGACAAACCTTGCGAGACTTCCGCGCGCCAGCCTTGAATGTAGCCGGCGCGATCGGCGGCCACCGCAGCCTGCTGGCGCCTGGCAGCTTCCGCCGTCTGCACGGCGTTGCCGAGCGCGCGCGACATTTCGGCCGAATTGTCCTCGGCTAGCAGGGTATTGAGGCGGCTCCCGACCTGCCTCTCTTCCAGCTGCTTGCGCATCTGTTCTATCGATGCCGCGACGGAGAGCCGCTGCCGGTAGCCAGCGGCATCAGATTGCGCGCGCGAGATCACCGAACTGAGTTCATCGCTTTGCCGATCGAAATTCTCCAGCTTGGCCTCGTAGACCGCCTTGCGGCGCTCGAAGATCGAGGCCTGCAGGGTCCAGCTGGGGTCGAGGCCGTCATAGTTGAACTCCTTGCCGTCGGCCTCCGCCTTCAACCGTGCCACTTCGGCCTCAAGCGTAGAGACCTGCATCGCCAGGGCCTGCAGGTCTGCTGAGGCGAAGGTCGAATCGAGGCGCGCAAGCAATTGGCCGGCCTGCACATGCTGCCCTTCGCGCACCTCGATCGAGCGGACGATCGCCGTCTCCAGCGGCTGCACTATGATGTTGGGCGATTGTGAAACCACGAGCCCCCTCGTCGTCACGACCTGGTCGACCGGTATCAGTCCGGCCACGGTGATCAAGACGATCACGAGGCTCGAAATCATCCATACGATGCCGCGCGCCGCCCGAGGAATCGGCGCATTCGAGACTGCTGTCGACGGCCACTGGAACTCGAGTATGGCCGGCGTCGTCGGATCGTTCGTTTTCGCTCGGCCCCAGCGAGCCTGGCGGACGGTGAGCGAGGTGCTACTCATGGCTTACCGGACCTCGTATCCAACTCATCTTTGGCGAGAACCACCATTTCAATCTCGATCCCGCTGCGGCACGGCATCATCAAACCAATCGCGACGGTACGGCCGCGGGCCGCCCGCCGCGGTTATCCAAATGTCGGTTCTGCTGCGACCACAGCTGACGATAGAGCGCGCATCGTTCGAGCAGGACGGTGTGCGAAGCGACATCGAGAACCTTGCCCTGCTCCATAACCAGGATCTGGTCGCAGTCGGTGAGCGAGGACAGCCGATGCGAGACGATGATCATGGTGCGGCCGCTGGCGATGCGCATGAGATTGGCACTGACGACCGCTTCGCTTTCCGGGTCGAGAGCACTGGTGGCTTCGTCGAGAATGAGGATGGTCGGATCGTGGATGAGGGCGCGCGCGATCGCCAGCCGTTGCTTTTGACCGCCCGAAAGGTTGGGCGAACCTTCCTCGATGTAAGTGTCGTATCCGTTCGGCATGCGTTCGATGAATTCTTCCGCGCCGGCCAGATGCGCGGCACGCATGGCATCGGACAGCGTCAGGCCGGCGCGCCCGGCGATGATGTTGTCGCGGATCGATCCGCGGAACAGGAAATTGTCCTGGAGGACCACGCCGAGCCCCTGGCGAAGGTGACGCAGGTTGATTTCCTTGAGGTCGACGCCGTCCAGCTTCAGGAACCCGCTGTAATCCCGGTTGATCCCCTGCAGCAGCCGCGCGATGGTCGATTTTCCCGACCCGCTCCGCCCGACAATGCCGAACATGGTCCCAGCCGGAATGTGGAAGCTGACACGGTCGAGGGCAGGCGTCTTGGTACCGATGTAGCTGAACGTCAGATCGCTGAACGCAACTTCGCCGAGGAGCCTTGGCCGCAGACCGAGGGAGTTCGAACTCGTCTCCAAGGGCCGGTTAAGGACGGATGCCGCCTCGCCGATTGCCGCCCCCACCTCCTCGTAATCTTCGATCAGCCGCACCAACCCGACCAGCGGTTGCGCGACGCGTTGGGAGATCATCATGAAGGCGAACAGACCGCCGACCATATAGCCGGAACTGTCGTTCATCGCGAGATAGGCGCCAATCAGCATGGTGCCGAGCACCATTACGCGTTCAATGGGCGTAACCAGGGTCTGCGGCCAGCTGGCGAACTGCCCGAAGGAGAGGCGCGCGCTTCCCGCCTCCGCCACCTGCTGGTCCCAAAGCGCCTTGCGTTGCGGCTCGAGCCCAAGCGCCTTCACGGTCTTTATGCCGACAACGGTTTCGCCCAGCGCCGCCGACTTCCAGGTCTCGGCCTCGATCACCCGCTGGTACCTTCGGCGCAGCGGCTTCAGGAAGGCAAGGATGATCAGCATGATCACCGCTGCGCAGGCAACGACGATCCAGGCAAGCGTCACGTTGATATAGAACATCACCGGCAGCAGCACGCAGAGGGTGATCAGATCCAGGAACGTGCCGAGCAGTTTGCCCGTCAGAAACTCGCGGATCCGATAGACCTGCGCGAGGTGGTACATTGTCTCGCCAGCGGGATGGCGCTCGAAATAGTCGAGCGGCAGGCGCAGCAGCCGGCTGAAAACGTGCAGCTGCAGCTTGGTGTCCAGGCGGGCTCCGACGACGTTGATGATCAGTCGCCGCGCGTGGCCCAGGAGCGTCTCGTATGCGAAGACGACAGCGACGATGGCCGACAAGAGTATCAGCGTCGAGACACTGTTGAATTGCAATACCTTGTTGACCACCGTCATGACGATGAGCGGCGGCAAAATGGTCAGAACGCTGAGTGTGAAGGAGGCGATGGCCACGTCGCGAAGCGGCCGGCTTTCGAGCCGCACCAGTTCGGCGATCCAGCGAAGGGTGAAAGGCGCATCCGCGGCAACATAGGATCGCGCGTTTCGCAGCAGCACCGCCTCGCCCGTCCACACCTGCGACAGGCGCAACTCGTCGACAGCGGTGGATGGACCATCGTCGGGCGCTTCCGGACTTTTGAGGAAGACCACGTTGCGCTCGGCGCTCGCCCCGGTGAGGAGACCGGCGCCGCCGTCGCTGAACAAGAGAACGACCGGTCCGGTATCTTGAAAGCGCAACAGGTGTGACCAGCGAACACGCACTGCCCGGGACCACATGCCGCCGTTCTGCGCCCATTCCGACAGGTCGGTAGCGCTTGGAAACGGGCCTGCGCTCGCTGCCCTGAATTCGTTCGGATCGAGCTCGATACCGTGATAGCGGGCGACCCGGAGCATCGCCTTGAGGCGCGGCCCGACCTGGTCGAACTCGGCGGGGCCACCGGGGCTCCGCCCCGTTTCGCTGGTGCCGCCGGGCATGCCGGTCGGGTCGGCCGCGGTCCCGGCACGCAGCTCCACAGGCTGGATTTCAGCACTCCCAGGAACGTTCACCATGGACTCGCCTTCGGGTAGGCAGGCGGTGGTTCGACATTGCCCGCGGCGGACCAGTCCCGCCGGAATCTCTGGTGGCGCTGATGATACTCCACGGCGGTCGGTCGCGCGAGCCCCTTAACCACTCGGAAAGGCCGAACGCGCAGGCCTTGCCTTTCGGTAAAGCCCGCGCGCCCGCTTCTCAGCTTTGGACCGGCTTCTATCGTCGTCTGTCCGGTCGCCATTCCTCTTCACTCATGCTCAGTCATGCGGCTTCAGAATGTCCTTCAGCGCCTTCTTCACCGTGTCGTCGCTGTTGGCGAAGCCGGCACCCTGCTTGTTCTGATCCGAGGTCAGGTCGGTGCTTGCACCCAACGGCTTGTTCTGGTTCTGACCAAATCCCCTGATCGTGGTGAGAACATTCAGGAGGTCGGTCGTCACCGAACCGGCGGCCTGGCTGACAAGCTGACGGAACGACGCATGGCTGACGGCATCACTGTCGGTCGAGCCGGATTGCAGGAACTGCGTCGTGTCCTTGAGCCCGAGCGAGTTGGCCGTGACCGCGGCGGTGCGATGGCCAGGCGAGCCATCGGCATCAGTGCCATCTTTGGGATGTCCCTTCCCAGGATTGCTGCTGTCGTTGTGGTCAGGATCATTGCCATGGCCGTTGTTGCCTTTGTCGCGATCACCGGTCTCGCCGCCGGGGCCGGTCGCTCCGGTCGGGCCCGTTGCGCCGCCCGGCCCAGTAGCACCCGTCGAGCCGGTTGCACCCGTTGCGCCGGTCGCTCCGGTCGCGCCAGTTGCTCCGGTAGCTCCAGTCGCACCGGTGGCTCCGGTCGCACCTGTCGAGCCGGTTGCTCCGGTTGCACCCGTAGCGCCGGTCGCTCCGGTCGAGCCGGTAGTTCCGGTCGCACCGGTCGAGCCCGTGGCACCCGTAGCGCCGGTCGCTCCAGTCGCGCCAGTTGCTCCGGTAGCTCCAGTCGCACCGGTGGCTCCGGTCGCACCGGTTGTTCCGGTCGAGCCCGTTGCTCCAGTCGCACCGGTGGCTCCGGTCGCACCTGTCGAGCCGGTTGCTCCGGTTGCACCCGTAGCGCCGGTCGCTCCGGTCGAGCCGGTTGCTCCGGTCGAGCCCGTTGCTCCGGTAGCTCCAGTCGCACCCGTTGCTCCAGTCGCACCCGTTGCTCCGGTCGAGCCCGTGGCACCCGTAGCGCCGGTCGCTCCAGTCGCGCCAGTTGCTCCAGTCGCACCGGTGGC
>NZ_RZSF01000236.1:0-10881 GCF_004023325.1 Mesorhizobium sp. M1A.F.Ca.ET.072.01.1.1
TCGATCGGCGTGATCACCTTGACCAGGTCGTTCTCCATCGTGACCTCGATGCCGAGGCCGCCGAACTCGCCCTTGGTCTGCACACGCATATCCTGCGCCTGCTCGGCATTCATGTAGGACGAGTGCGAACCTATCGTGGCCGATCTGGCCGCGTTGCATGACGACGTGAATAAGCTGCTGGAAAGCCATATGGAATCCACGAATCCTGGCGGCAATGAGTCCCAAAGCGAGCGGCAGCAATCTGATTCAAATACCGACTCTATTTTTGAATTTGAACCTGCTTTCGAAAAAAGCGGGGCGGCGGCCGAGCCACTAACGAGGACCGCAGAGCCGCCAAAAACCTATCCGCTGGGGCTGGTGCTGAAGGCCTGCCCCGAAATCGTGGACTACGCCGTCGATGGCATCGGCAACTGGCGCGATCTCATGATAACCGCCGCCCAGGTGCGGGGGTACCTTGGCGTTTCGCCGTCAGCCTATGAGGAAGCCTGCCATGTCATGGGGCAGGAAATCGCCGCTGTGGTGATTGCCTGCATTCTGCAGCGGGCACAGCACATCGATTCAGCTGGCGGCTATCTGCGCGTTCTCACCGAGAAGGCGAGGGCAGGGCAGTTTTCGGTCGGGCCGATGCTGATGGCGGCATTGCGAGCAAACGGCGCGACTGCAAAGATGACAGGGTAACTGTTGGCGGATCGGTTCGCGCTGATGCGGGGCTTGCATGGCGCATCACGTGAGGCTATATTTTGCCTCAAATGGAATGGAGAGTGAAATGCTAGCGCTCGGAAATGTCGCCGACGTGTTGGGGCTGCCCGCTAAAGAGGTGGCAGCGCGGTCGCCATTCGGGCTGATCTCCCGGATCGAGGATGGACTTCCCATTGGGGCACTTGAGCGCGTTGCGCAACTTCTGGCGCCTGGCGATGCTCAGTTCAAATATCGGCTGATCCCCAAGGCGACCTATGAGCGGCGCAAGATGGTACATCGTCTCTCGTCGGACGAGGGCACACGATTGGCCCGCGTGGCGCGCGTCTGGGGTCTTGCTGTCGATGTCTGGCAGAACGAAGAGGAAGCGCGCGATTTCTTGTTTCGGCCGCACCCGATGATTGAGGACAAGCGACCGATCGACGTCGTTATCCTAAGCGAGTTCGGCGCCGAAATGGTGGTCGATATCCTCGCAGCTCTGAAGTACGGCAGCGCTGCGTGACGGCGCAGACTCTCGATCGCACGCTATCGTCCTTTCGCATCGGCGATCCGGCCGGCACCTACCCGATCTTCGACGCGACCGGCTCGACAATCGCGCCTGGGCGGTGGAACACGCCCGGAAGTCCTCTCATCTACACCAGCCAGCACTATTCGACGGCCCTGTTGGAAAAGCTGGTGCATGGCAGCGGCCGACTGCCGCCCAACCAGCACTACATCGAAATCACAATCCCGCGCGGACTGAGCTACGAGGTCTTTTCCGAGCCGTCACTGCCCGGCTGGGACACGATGCCGGCGACGGTGAGCAAGGGATTTGGCGAAACCTGGTGTTTAGACCGGCGCAGCGTCATCCTGCTGGTGCCGAGCGTCGTGGCGCGTCTCGATTGCAATGTGCTGATCAACCCGGTCCATCCGGAGTTTTCAAGGATTCAGACAAGTCTGCACCAGCCCGTCTACTGGGACCGGCGGCTGTTTGGCGCGTAACGGGGAGGGGCTTTCTGTCGCCTACAGCCTCGAGGCCTTGGTGAGATGGACACGGAACCGGTCACGTCGGCGTTGGTATTTTGCGTGTCATCGCCGCCGAGGTGTGGCCGAGCTGCTTTTGCACAAAACGTTCGTCGACCTCGGTCGACGAGGCAAGCTCGGCGCGCAGGGATTGGCCGCAGAACTTTTCCCCGTTCGCCTTCCGACCGGTCGCCGCGCACGCCGGCGGCAAGCGCGGCTGTCTCGGAACCAATAGTCCTGGAGCTGACGCCGCAAGCTGTGATGTGTCGGATCGATCTGCGGCTCAGACGATGATCCGCGCCGCCCGCCCGAGCGTGCGCTCGGCGTCATTGTAGTAGTTGGACGCCTGTTGCACCGAGCGGTGCTGTGACTGCTGCATGGCTTCGGGCAGCGGAATGCCGCGGCGGGCGGTTTCGGTGAGATAGCCGGAGCGCAGGCCATGGGCGGAAAACGCCATCGGATCAAACCCGGCCTCGGCGATGCGGCGCTTGAGGATCAGATTGACCGCCTGCGGCGTCAGCGCGCGTTTTTCGAGATGGCCCCAGCGGTCGATGCCGCGGAACACGGCGCCTTCGCTGATCCCGGCGCGCTCGAGCCAGCCTTTCAGGGCCAGGACGGGCCGGCCGACCAGCAGCACGAAGGCGTCGCTGTCGGCCTGCGTCGTCTTTGTCCGGCCGAGCCGGATTTTTAGGCACGGCAGTTTGTCCAAAGAGTCGGGAGCCTTGGGATCGGCGGGTACCGGCTCTTCTTCGACGATCTGCTCGAACCGGAGCGAAGCAATTTCGCTGCGGCGGCGGCCGCCGGACGCGAAGGCGGTGATGAGAAGGGCGCGGTCGCGCACGTCGACGAGTTTTTCCCCGGCGCAGGCTGTCAGCAGGGCGGCCAGAACATCGGCGGTCACCGCCTTTTTGCTCTTGCGGCCGCGCGGGCGGGCGCTGGCGCGCACCGCCAATTTTATGGCGCTCTGCAGGCCTGGCGCCGAAAAATTTCCCACAAGACCGCGCCATTTGGTCAGCGTCGACCAGCTGGACAGACGCCGGCGCACGGTGTTCGGCGCGTGCGGTCCATCGACGCGCAACAGTTTGGCCGACTTCAACGCCGCGGTCACGTCTTCCGGCATGCCGTGCGTGGACAAAAGATCACGTTTTGCGGGATCCCACAGATGATGCGCGACGAATTTGATCAGCAGCGCCTCCGGCGCCGGCCAGGGCAGCGCAAAACCGGTGGCGGCCAGCGACCATGCTTCCAGGTAACCGAGGTCGGAGGCCAGGGCGCGCAGGGAATTCTCGCCGATGCCTTCTTTGGCGAGGTGACGCAGGGTGGCGACGTCGTCGTCGGTCAAAAGTTCGGCCAGAAAATCGCGCCGGTCGAATGGCAGCACCGAATCCAGGGCATCGAGCGCCTCCGCACGGCGCAGTTTTCGGTCGGGTACGGGCTTTGGCAGGCGAAGATCCATGACGGCGGCTCAGAATAGATATTTTTTGTCGGCCCAGGCGAGCAGCACGGCGGCGTCTCGATCGGGCAAACGCACCCGTCCTTGGCGCAGGCCCTCAGCGATCGCATCGCCGACGTCCGGATCGACAAAGTAGCCGTGCGTCATAAAAAAGAACCAGGCGAAGGGCAGGCCCACCTCCGCGTCGATCGCCTCGGTCAGCTCCATCAGCCGGTGCACCGAAATACCTTCTTCCAACGCCAGCTTCCCGGCGGGCATTTTGAGCGGCCGCGGGATAAAACCGATCTCGCGTTTTTTGCCACGATCTTCGAGATCGTGGATGTCGAAGGCCCAATGGTCAAAAATGCGGTGGGCGCAGGCGCTCGACCGCTCCCAGTCGGCAAAAAAGCGGTTTTCGCGCGGCACAGAATCGAACCAGTCCGTATTGGCGTCTAAAAACGCGGTGTCGCGCGTGCCGTCGGGGCCGACCTCACGGATGATGCGGGTTTCGAGCTCGGGACGGTTTGCCTCGCGCTGCTCGCGTTCGATGCGGGCCCGGCGCGCCAAGAAACTCCTCATGTGAACGATGCCGCCGCCGGCGCGGCCGCGCAGCCGGTAGACTGGTCCTGCGAGCGGCTGCGCCTCGGCAGCGGAATCGCGAGAAACCCAGGACGGCTCCAAAAGATCGTCGGCGCTATAGGGGCAATAATCGGGATCCACGACGGGTCCGGCCAAAACCTCGATCTCGCGGCCGAGCGAGAGCTGGATAAAATCGGCGACGCCCGGACCGGTCGGCGTGAAGGCGAAGGCGCTGGCGCCGCGCCATTCGGCGAATTTTTCACCGTCCTCGCGATGCCGGATCCAGAACGCAGCCAGATCGCCGTTGAGTTCGGCCAGCTCGCGCTCGATCCAGGCGCGATGATCGCCGCGGCGCGTGCCATCGGCAGCGACAACGGCGTGAGGGTTACGCCAGTAGGGGTCGTCGATCGTCACGACGGTGAAGGCAAAGCCTGGAAAGGTTTTGTCGAGGGCGGGGGCGAGCTCGGCGTCGGCCGACTGCGCCTGCAGCGATGCGAGCACGGTTTCGACGGAGGCGGGGTCGGGCAGGCGGACGGGTTTTTCTTCGCTCATACAGGCGGCCTTTTTTGCTCATTCTTGCTCGCGAGCGACGTCGCCGGCGGGCCTTGGGGGGCGATTCTGGCCGATTTACGCCTCCAAATCAATCACTATCGATAAGCGGTCATTATCGATAGTGAACCAGCGCCATAAGAAGACCCAGTGTGAATGAAGCAAAGCGCAAGATAGCTTCAGCAAGTCGAATCGGATAAAGCGATATCAATGGCTTACGACGTCACCAGTTTGCATCAAGAGAGGCTGGAGGCGGGCCGCGAGCGGGTGCGCCGATTTTTGCCTAAGGATTTCAATTGGCAGCGCCAGAACGAAGGCCGGAACGACAACCCGATGACTGTTTTTGACCTTGACCGCACCGATGCAATCCCGTGGCGCGAGCTCGCGGGACCGCTCGTCACCGCAGAGGATTCTTTGGCGCGCCTCGATGAGCGGCTGGCCAGAAGTCCGGTGCGCGAAGGTTCTGTCGCGCGCGCTCACTTCTTCGACGCCGCCGCCGCGCTGTGGCTCGAGGGCGAGCTTGTCCATGTCGAGGATCTGGTCCTACACGACACCCACATGGACATTCGCACGCCGACCCACGAGCTCACCCGTGCCCATGCGGTGCTGCGGGCACGGCGGCTGATTGTTGCCAACAGGCCGGACTGGGCGCTGAGCCCGAACGGCCTAAGCCAATTGCGCGGGCGTGGCGCCAGCGCCCAGAACGCTTTGCCACCGGAGCGTCATGCGACGGCAGCGGAGGGCGCCGGTGATGAAGAGGCGGGCGAGTCGGCCAACGACGATCTGAACGATGGCCTAGGCGTCGAATTTGCTGCCATCGATGCGCTGCTTGATCGCACGCGCAACGTGCTCGACGGGCTCGCCGCCGCGCCGGTTTCGCGACCGGAACAGGTCCCGACGGACGAAAAAAATCCGCTCGTCTACGATCCCGACTGGGACGAGGAGGAACGGCTGTCGGACTGGCGGGCCATGTTGAACCGGACCACTGGCCAGCCGCCCGTGCTGAGCGCCGCCCTGCTATGGGATGCGTGGGAAACAAAAGAACCGCTGCAGCATCTGCCCTGGCTCGGACACCTGCTCGTCGGCGCCATGCTCAGGCAGGTCCGAAAAACGAGCGCACACCTCGTCTGTCTCAACACCGGGCTGCGCGCCATTCCGCGCGAAAGGCGGCGCGCCCGCGACAGGACGGCGCGGCTGATCGGGTTTCTGGAGGGCGTCACTGAAGCGGCCGTCGCCGGGCTTAAGGAACACGATCGGCTGGTGCTCGCCCGGGAGCAGATGGCTCGGCGCCTGCGCGGCCGGCGGGGACATTCGAAGCTGCCGCAACTGGTCGATCTGGTGCTCGCCCGGCCGCTCGTCTCCACAGCGATGATCGAAAAGGAGCTGAAGTTAAGTACACGTGGCGCGCTTAATCTCGTCGCCGAACTCGGCCTGCGCGAGATCACGGGCAGGGGACGTTACCGGGCTTGGGGGATCCTCTGACAGCTCGCGTGCGCGCGGAAAGATCGCCTGGCACGCCGGCGTGCGACCGGCACCACCGTGCTATTGCGAGTCGCTTCGTCTTGGCAGCGGGAACAGGCTTCCCACTTCATAGCTCGGCACCCTGACTATCCAGTTTCCTCATCTTCTCTGGCGCGCCAAACCTTCGAACGCATTGATGTGAACCGCGACTACGAGCCGACTTCT
Source organism: Mesorhizobium sp. M1A.F.Ca.ET.072.01.1.1 (assembly GCF_004023325.1). Taxonomy (NCBI): domain Bacteria; kingdom Pseudomonadati; phylum Pseudomonadota; class Alphaproteobacteria; order Hyphomicrobiales; family Phyllobacteriaceae; genus Mesorhizobium; species Mesorhizobium sp. M1A.F.Ca.ET.072.01.1.1. The sequence goes on from NZ_RZSF01000236.1 coordinate 5,945, forward strand.
TCAACGATATCCGCGCAATTCGCTCGTTTGACGATCGCCAGCTGTTTAGTTCTGCGGCTGTAAGTGCACGTACAGGCTCTCAGCCAGTGTCGCTTTCGAGGTCCTAGAGCAATCAGTTACGAACGTTCGGCGAGGAGGCACTTACAGGCGCCGTGGTCGGCGAGGTTGTCCGATTGCGCATTCGAGAGCGGCGGCATCCCATTCCGCGAGGTCGGCAGCGGCGCGATAGGTGCTCTCGAGAAAACCCATGAGGATCGCTTCCGGATCGGCTGCTCCGCGCACCGCGTCATAAGGCAGCAGGAATTCTCCAAGGCTCGCTTCGTAGTATGCGGCGTCGGGAAGGATCTTTGCCGCGGCGAAGCCAGCCGGTGCCGGATAGGCATAGGAATAGAAGGCGGGAAAGTCGACCGCTCCACCGCCCGGCCAAAAGCCAGCCGACGAAACCTCATGACTGTAGCCTTCGCGGGTGATCTCGTCGGGCAGGGCGGGAATGCCACCCGGGTGCAGGGGCGCTCGCCGCCCGGAAAAGCGCGTCACTGCGAGATCGAAGCTCCCCCAGAACAGGTGCACCGGGCTGACCTTGCCAAGATAAGCGGTGCGGAAGGTCTGGAGTACGGCTGTCACCGCTATGCTTGCCTTGAAAAAGCGCGCGACGGCATCGGCATCGTAGGGCCGCTCGGCCCGGTCCTCTGCGAACGGAATCGCGTTCGGGATTTCATTCGGCATGCCGTTCAGCTCCGCCGTCCCGCCGAGGCTGCGAACGAGGTCTAATGCGTGAGCATGGAAGGAAGCGACCGACATCGGCTCGAGCGGAAATCGGGCAGTGCGTCCGTCGGTGGCCGCTCCGACCACCTGATGGTCGACCAGGTCGAGGCTGAGCTCGATCCCGCCAGCTCCATCAGGCACGAGCCCGGTCGTGAAGCCGCGAGCATTAGGATAGAGGGTCGCGTGCCACGAATGGTTCACCCAGGGCGTGCGCGCAAGCCGATATTTCCCTATGATCTGGGAATAAAGATGCAGCGCGGAGCAGGTACCGCGCCAAGGACCATACGGTATGTCCGGCCACCGATCATGGATGCGGTCGTTCATCGGGCTAACCTACCTTCGACAAAGTTGAACAACAATCCGCGAGTGCCCCTTCGCTCCGTTCACAATACCCGCCCCGTTGAGATAGAGTAGGTCCAAGGCATTGTCAGTTTCGCTTGGGATCGATCCGTTGATTTGGGTCCCGCTTCAACCACAAGGATGCCGAAATTTGAAAAAGGGCTCTGACCTCCTCGTTGCCGCCCTCGAGAATGAGGGAGTGGATCGGATCTTCGGTGTCCCCGGCGAGGAAAATCTCGACGTCCTGGAGTCGTTGCGCAACTCGCGGATCGAATTGATCACAACGCGGCATGAGCAGGCGGCCGGCTTCATGGCGGCCACGCATGGACGGCTGACCGGGCGGCCCGGCGTTTGCATCTCGACGCTTGGACCCGGCGCGCTCAATTTCTCGACCGCCGCGGCCTATGCCCATCTGGGCGCAATGCCGATGATCATGATCACCGGCCAGAAGCCAATACTTACAGCCAAGCAGGCCCGTTTTCAGATCGTCGACGTGATCGGATCAATGCGGCCGCTGACCAAGATGACGCGGCAAATTGTCAGCCCGCACAGCATTCCGACCGTGGTGCGCGATGCTTTCAGGGTTGCTGCGCAAGAGCGTCCAGGGCCCGTTCACCTGGAGCTTCCCGAGGATGTTGCGGCCGAGCAGATCCCCTTGGTTTCACTCATTCCGGTGCATCCGCTTGAACGTCCCATCGCTCATCCCGACGCGATTGATCGTGCGGCGCAGATGATACTGGCGGCCAAGCGTCCGCTGATCATGATCGGCGCGGCCGGAAATCGCCCCCGGCTGGTTGGTTCGCTCTCGGAATTCGTGCGGCGGATGCGCATCCCGTTCTTCAATACGCAGATGGGCAAGGGGGCGGTCGACGGCGGTTCAAACCTCTATGTCGGAACGGCAGCACTTTCCGAGCGCGATTATGTACATGATGCGATCGAAATTTCGGACCTGATCATCGCCATCGGACACGACACGGTTGAAAAGCCGCCATTTCTGATGCGCGACGAGGGCGGCCCGAAAGTTATCCACATCGGGTTTACGTCCGCGACAGTCGAACAGGTGTTCCACCCCGACGCCGAAGTGGTTGGCGACATCGGCACGACCGCGGCCGTGCTCGCCGATCGGCTCGAGGGTCGGCTCAGCCCCGACACGAAGATCATCGAGCTTCGTCAGACGATTCTGTCGCGGATCAACGAGCGCAGCCTGGAGGATCGTTTTCCGATCAAGCCGCAGCGCATCGTACACGACGTCAGAACGGTCATGCCCGAGGACGGCATCGTCTGCCTGGACAACGGCATGTACAAGATCTGGTTCGCCCGCAACTACCGCACCCATCATGCGAACACGCTGCTGCTCGACAACGCGCTCGCGACCATGGGGGCGGGATTGCCGTCGGCGATCATGGCGTCGCTCCTCTATCCCGAGCGCCGCGTGATGGCGGTATGCGGTGACGGCGGCTTCATGATGAACTCCCAGGAACTCGAGACAGCCATTCGCTTGAGGCTTAACCTTGTCGTGATGATCCTCAACGATTCCGCCTACGGCATGATCCGCTGGAAGCAGGCGGTCGACGGATTTCCGGACTTCGGGCTCACATTCGGCAATCCCGACTTCGTCCGCTACGCCGAGTCGTACGGGGCCAGCGGTTCCCGCGTCGGCGCAGCGGAGGAGCTGGTTCCAACGCTGGAGGAAGCCTTCAAGGGAGGCGGCGTCCATCTGGTGGACGTCCCGATCGACTATTCGGAGAATGCCCGCGTACTCGTCGAGGAGCTGCGCAGGCATTTCGCGGCCAAGGAATCGCAATGAGGCGAACCTATGCTGCCAATCCCGCAAGTCAGCGGAGAAGCCCCTTGCAGGCGGTCCTGCCCCGCCCGCTTTCGCCTCGTAGAGGGCATCGCGTTGAAAGTCCGGTAAACAACGCCAAGCCGAAAACTTAATAAAAGCGGGTGATTAGCGGGGCACCATAACCCCTGATGGGTTCCGGATTGGACCAGCCGGCGCTTCGAAGACGTCAAAAAGAGTGGCCCGTTCCGTGTTCGTTCGGCCTTATCGTTGCTGAGCGTACTCTCAACGCGATGTCCTCAACTGGGGCGATGGCGAATGACCCTGGCTGAAGTGCGCGGGGAGGTGAAGGTTGTTGGTACGCACCGATGATTGGTGTCGCAAATGGCGCATGGCGGCCGACGGCTACGACTTTCTAAGATAGTCGCCTTTGCCGGGGAAGATGTTCCTGACACCGCCCACTGGATCGGTAACGTCGCCAGGGTAGCGCGGTATTATATGAAAATGCAGCTGCTCGACTGTCTGGCCCGCAATCGGTCCCTCATTGACGCCAACATTGAATCCTTGGGCACCGTTCTCGCTGGCCAGTTTTCTTTTTTGCAACTCGATGAGTTCGAAGCAGGCCAGCAGCTCTTCCGGTGAAAGCTCGGCTGTCGAAGTCGTCCGCCGCTTCGGAACCACAAGGGTATGACCCTCGCTTACCGGGTATGCATCGGCGATCGCAAAGGCGAGACTGTTCTCCCCGATCCATCGCCGCCTATCGTGGAAGCGCGATACCAGCTCCGAAATACTGCCGGCCGCGCTGTCAGCCTGCTCCGTCTTTCTCCGCTGCAAGTGCACCCGACCGACGTTGGCGGCACCTCACAGCGCCTTGGAATTGCCGGGATACTCCAGAACGTATCCGACGCAGACGTGCTTCTCCTGATGGCCGTGTTGGCCGTCTCGTTCGCGTTTGTGTCTAACTTCATGTCGCGGTCCATCAAGGGCTACGTTAACCTGATGCGCTACGCAGGGCTCTATTCCGCATGTATCCGCATGGCCTCAGGCACAGGGGATCGCACTCCCGCCGAGCTGAAACAACTTGTGGCTGATATCAACAAGTACGATGTCAATTTCGCCCCATCCCTGACACTGCGCCGGGCGCTTTCCAAAATGCTGACCGAACTTGGCTACGGACTGTTTTTCGCAATTATCGGCGTACTGCAATTTGCTGCCACACTCGTCTGGCTTCGCCTGCCGCCATCTCCGTTTGCGCCGCTCTTTTGGGTTGCTTTGGCCATGGGGCCTGTCTGGTTCGTTGTCGAGCTGATTTTCCTGCGCTGGTTCTCAAGCTATTTCCGTTACCGCGGGGAAGGCGCGCGGGGCTGGCCAGAAGCTGAACGGCTCAAATAGAGGACATCGCGTTAAGAGCACGCCCAGCAACGATAAGGCCGGGGTCAGAACAAGAGCTGCTCATTCACAGCGTTCCCTTTGGGTACCCGACGACACGATTTTGACGTTGCCACAGAAGCAACCGCCGGTGGTTCGCGTCCTCTGAGTTTGCGCGGCCATGTCGTTTACAATTACCCCCGACGGTCGAAGATGCACGCGGCGGGCGCAGCCGGGATCGCATTATTGAGTAGAGCGTAGCAATGGCTCGATCGCGGTTATAGTTCGATCAACCTCGTCCTGGGTCGTCTTGACTGAGAGGCTGAAACGCAGAGTCGCGCGCGCATCGTCGAGCGACACACCCATCGCCGTCAGCACGTGCGAGGGCGCGGTAGCGCCCGCCGTGCAGGCCGACCCGGTGGCGATGCAGATGCCGCGCAGGGCGAGCTGCTCGGTGACGTCGTCAGCCATGACACCGGGAAAGGCAATCGAACTCGTGTTGGGCAGGCGCACCGCCGAGCGGGAATGAATTATCGCATCGGGTCGCAAGGCAAGAAGTCGCGCCTCGAGCTGATCGCGCAGTTGGGCAACCTTTGTCATTTCGCCAAGCCCCAGCGTGGCCAGGCGCGCTGCGGCCGCCAGGCCTGCCGCCCCCGGCACGTTCGACGTCCCGCCGCGAAGG
>NZ_RZSF01000237.1:0-10719 GCF_004023325.1 Mesorhizobium sp. M1A.F.Ca.ET.072.01.1.1
TCGCCGCCATGGCCGAGGCCTACCACATCCAGGTCGCGCCGCATTGCTATTGCGGGCCGATCGTCGGCGCCGCCAACATCCAGCTTGCGGTGACTCTGCCCAACTTCCTCATCCTGGAATCGTTGAAGCAGTGGGACGGTTTTCACGCCACGCTGCTCAAGAAGAAGATCGAATGGCAGGATGGCCACGTCATCTCGTCGAAGGAGCCAGGCCTCGGTGTCGAGCTCAACGAGGAAATCTGCGAGGCGCACCCCTATAGCGGCAAGGACCTGCATCTGCAGATGATGCAGACGCCGTTGATGCCGTGACCGCGCGCCTCGCCTACGCCTTCATCGGCCTTGGTCATCTCGGCGGCAACCTTGCCGCCAGCCTGCTGCGCCACGGCTTCGCTGTTGCCGTTTTCGATCGTGACCCAGCGGCGGTTGCGCGTTTGGTCGCGCTCGGCGCTACGGCGGCGGCGAGCCCGGCGGATGCCGCGACCCGCGCCGGCAATGCGATCACCTGCCTGCCCTCGCCGAAAGTGAGCGAAGCTGTGCTCGCCGGTTCTGACGGATTGCTGGACGGCCTGGCCGCCGGCGGCACCTGGATCGAAATGTCGACCAATGGCCGCGACGAGATCCTGCGGCTGGCCGCACTTGCTTCGGCGAAAGGTGTCGAGATGCTGGAATGTCCGGTCACCGGCGGCGTGCACTTGGCGGCGGCAGGAAAGATCACCGCGCTGGTAGGAGGGGACGCCGAGCTCTACGAGCGCCACCGGCCGGCGATCCAGGCAATGTGCGCCAAATCGTTCCTGATGGGACCGGTCGGCTCGGGGGCGGTGATCAAGGTCATCACCAACATGCTGGCCTTCATCCATCTGGTCGCCGCCGGCGAGGCATTGATGCTCGCCAACCAGGGCGGGCTCGACCTCGCCCAGGCCTATCACGCCATCGTCGCCTCTTCCGGCAACAGCTTCGTCCACGAGACCGAAAGCCAGCTCATCCTGAATGGCTCCTACGACATCGGCTTCACCATGGACCTGGCTTTGAAGGATCTCGGTTTCGCGTTGGGCATGGCCAGGGATTTTCGCGTGCCGCTACAACTGGCACCACTCGTCAACCAGATTTTCGAGGTCGGCAGGCAGAAGCATGGCGGTGGCGCCTGGTCGACCCAGATCGTCAAGCTTCTGGAGGATGCGGTCGGCACGGAGCTTCGCGCGCCAGGCTTCCCGGCCAAGCTCGAACTGTAATCCGCCAAAACCTTAGCCAGCTATTTCAATCGCCTAATCACACCGGCGGAATCAAACCTTCAGGCAGGTGATTCAACACCTGAGCGTCAATGCGCCGGGCAATATCTCGAAAGTTGCCGGAATCCGACCTGGCGACTCGCCGTCTATGTCGACTAGCGCTCCGTTCTTCTCAACGTCGCCTAGCGGTTCGACCAGCACCTTGCGACCGCGCAGGATGGTGATCGCCGGATGGTTGCGGTGGCGCCCGCCATAGAGGAGACGGATGTCGCGGATCAGCCCAAGCTTGCCGGCGGCGCGCAGGATGACGACATCGAACTGGCCGTCGGACAGATCGGCGTCCGGCGCAATCATCATGCCGCCACCGAAGAATTTCCCGTTGGCTACCGCCACCAGCGCCATGCGCGCCTCGACCGGCTCGCCGTCGTCTATGGTGATCCTGACCTCCTGGAAGCGATAGCGGACGAATTCGAGCACGGTGCGCCAGAAGAACAGCGCCTTGGCCGAGACCCTGCCCCTGCGCTTGTCCGCATTGACCGCGCGATCGGTGGCGCCGGAGAGGCCGAGGCTGGCGATGTTGATGAAGTGACGGCTGGCGAGCGCGCCGTGGTCGTCGATGTAGCAGACGCGGCCGGCATCGACCTTGCGCGCGCCGGCGCCGGCGATACGCGCCAGTGCTTCCTCGATTTCGTCGGGCAGGCCGAGCCCTCTGGCGAAATCGATACCGGTGCCGCAGGGCAAAAGGCCGAGCGCGCTGGTTCGGCCGGTCTCATGCTCTGCCTGCAGCAGCCCGTCCGCCACCTCGCTGGCGGTGCCGTCGCCGCCGGCCGCGATCACCAGATCGCACCCGCTGGCCGCGAGGTCGATTGCCAATCGTTCGGCGTCGCCGCTGGTCTGCGTCTCGCGCAGCTCGAAATCGCCGAAATGCCTCTTGAGCGATGCGGCGGCTTCGGACCAATGCCGCTTGAGCTTGCCCCCTCCCGCTATCGGATTGAGAACCACCCCGACCTTCAACCTGATCTCCCCCGAGGCATATTGCGTGGAAGTCCATGGCGACTCGGCTGATGCAGCGCCACAGCACTTTGCCGGCATTCAAACGCGGGCCGACTGGCGGGGCAAGGCTCATCCTCGAAAGGACCGCGGAAAATGGGGACAGGCTGTCTAAGGCGTTCGGCCCGCAAATTCCGAGACTTGTCGCATCGGTCCCCGATAATCCCGCTATCCACAGGTCCGCGTCTATTCCGCAAATTCCTTACCCGACATACATTGAACCCATCTCAGGCGGCTACCGAACGCCCCGGCCGAAAGGCAGAAGCGCACGGCGGATTTCCTGAGGCCCGTACGGACCAGAACGAGAGCAGGTTCGCCTGTTGGAGGGACGGATGCCGAGACCTACGGGTGCCGCGGAAAGCGTGCGAACGCCGACGGCGGACCGATGCTGCCATGAAGGCGGGTGAAACCTTCGATGGTGCGCCGGCAAAGCCCGCAAGGGCGGAGATCGGCGTGGTCTGGAACGGACGCTGCCTTCGGGTGGCGACTGGCAGGACCGTCAAAATCAAGGCCGGCCTGGCGCGACGACTTTACGGAAGTTGCTGCCGTAACCGGTTCCTGATCTGACAGGGAGGCGCTGGGAGCAATCCCAGCGCCGACTGTTTTTTGGGCTGCCCTTTCACCGGCCCTTTTCCCAGCGTCCTGCACCTCCCCAGCATCTGCCACTGATGCTTCCCCGCCACAGTCGCAAGCCAAGCAACGCGCCGACACTCTCAATTCACAATCGCGGCCAAATCCCGCCTTGTTCCCCGGCGATTGATCGCCTGGGAACGAAGTTCAAAGGGACAAGACCGTGATCAAGACCGCCCTTGTCGCCATGACCATTGTCGGCTGCGACTGCGACGCCAAGCTCTGCGAGTATATCGGCGAGACTCCCGCCAAATGGGCGACGATTGCCGACTGCGAAGCGGCGATGAAGAGCCAGATGCTGCATCAGCGCAATTTCAATTATCCGCTGGTTTCCGGCATCTGCCGCACCAAAGGGTCGGCATCGACTTCGGAGCTCGCAGCCAAAGCGTCAAGGCCGGAGCTGAGGCCGCCGAACCGCGTCGTCGAAACCATCGCCCCGCTGCCGCCCGAGCTCAGCCGTCGGCCGAGCGTCCCGGTCGGCACGACGGTGACGGCCAGCCAGACGGAAGCTGCGCGGCCTGTTGCCTTCGAGGCCGCGGTCGACGGCGGCAGCCCCGTGCTCTATCGCACCAAGGCTGGTTATGCCGTGGTCAAGACCGATCTCGGCCGCGCGGCCAACGCGACGGTGGACATGGCAAAGCGATCGGCGAACTGGCTGGCGGGACTGGTGCCGAGCGGGCTGTAATCCAGCACCGGAAGCGCACGAAACTGGTATTCCAGGCACTTGAATATCAGCGCGCCTTACAGTTTGACCTTCTGCGTCTGCCAGAATTTGTCGATCATCGGTTGCTCGGTTGCGGTGTCCTGATCGCCGATGCGCGTGATGAACAGCAGCCCCTGATCGGCAAGACCGAAGCCGACGATCTCGAAATCGGCCTTGTCGGTACGCGTCTTCACCGTGGCTTTGATGCCGGTCAACTGCTTGCCGTCGGCGAGCTTGCGGGTCGTCGGCTCCTGTATCAGCGTGGCGCCCGCCTGAACCGACTCCTTGGTCATCTCCTGCAGCATCAGTTGATCGAGCGACACCGGAATCATCTTGCCGTATTCCTGCACCACGACGACGGTGCCGAGGGCCTAGGCAGCGAGGTATTGGGTGATGCTCTCGCCGAGATCCGTCTTGGTGACGGAAATGCTGCTCGGATGAACAAAGGAAAACCTGCCGCCGGAGAAAGTGGCGAAGTCGTTGCGGTCGAGCCGCACCCTGGCCCTCTTACCGCCGGGCAAGGTCACGTCTGCATCCTCGCCGGGATCATCGCCGTGGCACCAAGTTTCATTCGCATGTCCTGTCCTCTCGGCGCTCGGCGCTTTCGACTCTTTGACGACCGAGAGCGCTTCCGTTCCCGTTACCATCCGCTCGTGACGGATAGACTGACCACCCGGCAAAAACCATAGGGGTACCGGAACGCTGCAGACGAAGGCCGCCGCTGGCGCGTCGGAACAATGCAGTGCCTGATTGATAATGCCGGCACGATGCGGGAAGATGAGCGCCTACCTGGAGTTGGGGGGCTTCATGACCTTTGCCGTTCGCGCCACACTAAGCTTGTTACTGGCACTCGCGCCCTTGCCTGTTCGAGCGCAGGACACCGATCAGGGTGACGACAAAACGGTGATGGTAGCCCCGGACGATGCCGAAATGGCGGCGGCGCTTGCAAAGGCACGATCCAGCCTGGACGACTTCCTGGGTTTGTCCGACGCGCCGCCGCCGGGAACCGGCAGGTTCAAGCTGAAGGTCATGGTGGTCGACGGACATGCGACGGAGCATTTCTGGGTCATCCCCTTCAAGCGGACCGCCACCGGCTTTGTCGGCATATTGGCGAACGAGCCTAAACTCGTCCGCAACGTGGTATTCGGCCAGAACATCGAATTCTCCAAGGACGATATCTGCGACTGGGGATACACCAGGGACGGCCATCAGGTCGGCAGCTTCACCGTCTGCGTGATGTTCAAGAAAATGTCCAAGGAAGAAGCGGATTACATGCGCACCCAATACGGCTTCGACTGCTGAACTGCATCCAAGGCATTACAGCTGCCTTTGCGGCAAGCTCGCCGCGGCCAGTCGGCCCGGTCAGCAGTCGGCTGTCAGCCGGAAAAGATCGCGCTCAGGCGTTCGGTAACCTTCCGCTTCAACAATTCCTCCTTCAGCGCCTCCACCGGCACCAGCTGCTCATGGCCGGCTTTGGCGAGGCGCATGAAGAAATGCAGTTTGTAAGCGGCAATCTTGCCTCGCGCGGCTGCGTCCGTGCGGACGTCGACGACCAGGATCGAACCGATGCGGCCGGGCCATGGCTGCCTGGCAAAAGCCGTGCCGAGGAAGTCGCCAAGACCGTAGGCGACGAGCGCATCGCCGATGCGCTCGAGCGGCTGTACGACATGGGCGTGGTGGCCGGCAATCAGCCGGACGCCGCGACCCGCCAGCCGTCGCGCCAGTGCCCGCGTCGCAGGTCTCGGAAAATGTCGGAACTCCCAGTCCCAATGCGGCGCCGCGCAGAGCAAGTCGACGTCCGCGAGGATCCCGAGCGGCCATTCGGCCGGATCGCCCGCCATGGAAATCCGCGCCCGAAATTCGGCCTCGTCAGCGTTGCGCCAAAGCGTGAACGCGGCGAAGCCGATCGTCAGCGGCCCGGCGGCCTGGCGTTGGACCGGGCCGCCGGCCGCGGTGCCGATGGTGCGGATGCCGAGCCGCTTCAGCGCCGCGACCGTCTCGTCGAAGCCGGCAACGCCCTGGTCGAGGACATGATTGTTGGCGAGCGACAGCACGAGCCTGTCACGGGCAATGCCGACGGCTGCCAGCGAATCCGCCAGGAAGCGTTCGCTCATCGCGTGATGCGTGCCAAGCCGCGTGCCCGCCACCGCGCTCGGCCGCTCGACGATCGGGCTTTCGCAATTGCCGACCACGAGATCGGCCGAAGCGAGCAGCGCCGCGATCGCAGGGTCGCATTCCGGCACCCTGCGATTGGCGACCGCCGACAGGTCGCCGATGAAGGCAAGCCGCACAGTTTGCGTTGGCCCCGGCACCATCAGCGTCGCTGCCGGCGCCGCGAAACCGTTTCTGTCGCCGCCAAGCGACGGCTTCAGAAAACGCGGCAGCCACGACAATTTGTAGGAGAGCGGATAATTCGACACGCGATGCCCAACCGTTTGCCATCGTGTGTAGACCGTCTACGCGACAGGAGAAAGCTGCAGGCGAAGCGCCGCAAATCCGTATATTGTGGCTGGCGGGATTGGGACGGGAGGATCCATCGTGAAGCGACTGTCGGGCCTTGTGGCACTCACACTCTTGCTGCTCCTGCCGTTTGCTTACGCCAAAGCGGCTAGCCCCGACCCGGCCGCCCTGTTCGAGGCGAAGACCGTAGCGGATCGGAATACTGCCTTGGCGGCACTGGAGGCGGCGGCACCGGGCGATCCGGCATCGGCCTATGCCGCCGGCGCCGGCGAATTCTTTACCGCGCTGGAAATCCTGGCCAGCGGTCTGCATCGGCACGGTTTCGAGAGCCCGCAATCCTTCATGCTACCGCTGATGCGGCTGCCCGTGCCGGACAATCCCAGTCCCGAGCCGCTGACCTATGAAAAGTTCCGCGCCATCCTGATCGCTTTCCGCGACCGTCTGGAGAAATCCGCCGCCACGCTGGGCTCGGTGCCCGCCGATGCCGATATCGGCATGGTGGTCGACCTCGCTCATGCCGGTATCGATCTCAACGAGGACGGCAGCATCGCGCCGGACGAAAGCATCGCCGCGATCATGGCCTCGCTCTCACGCGGCGGCGTCGACGCAAGCGATGCCGCCCCTTCGCTTACCTTCCGCTTCGACCGCGCCGACGGTTTCTGGCTGCAAGGTTACGCCGAGTTCCTGATGGCGCAGGCCGATTTCTGGCTGGCGCATGATTTCAAAGCCATGTTCGACGGCTCTTTCCACATGCTGTTTCCGCACGCGAAACTGCCGCTGCAGGACGCGCTGGTCCCGCCGGATGGCGGCATGAGCGGCAGCATCTTCGCCTCGGAATGGCGCTTTGCCGACTTCATCTCGCTGGTGCATCTCGTCAACTGGCCGGTGATCGAGCCGGAGCGCCGCAAGGCGGCGCGCCGTCACCTGCTGGAGATGATCCGGCTTTCGCGCGAGGACTGGAAAGCGATACGCGCCGAGACCGACAATGACCGCGAATGGCTGCCGGGACCGCAGCAGAAGGGCGTCAACCCGCTCACCGGCCTCGAGGTCGGCGAGGCGCAAGTGCAGGCATGGCTTGCCGCCCTGACCATGGCTGAGGACCTTCTCGAAGGCCGCGTGCTGCTGCCGCATTTCCGCGTCATCGGCAAAGGCATCAACATGAAGCGCTTCTTCGACGAGCCGAAACCTTTCGACCTCGTCCTGTCGATCACCGGCCCGGCCATCGCGCCTTACCTCGAAAGTGGAAAAATCCTCACCAGCGACGATTTCAATCAGATTCAGCGCGAGTTCGGCGGCGCCGGCTTCCTGATATTCGCGCTGTGGTTCAACTGAAACGAAACGGCGCGCGCGACATGCCTCCTGACAGCCTTCTGTCAGCAGGCTCGGCAGCGCGCACCCGCCATTTCACTCCGCTCTTTCCATTTCGGCCGAGTCCTCCCATATTCGGGCCATGGCCAAACGCACCGACAAGAAAACGCCCTCGCCGGCGCAAGAGGGCGCGCCGAAACGGCGCAGTCCGCTGACCGAATTCCTCGACGCCGCCGAGCCCCTGGAGCGCGGCGGCTTCGCCGAAGCACCGCAAAGCGAGTTCTCCGGCGCGCCTCTCACCGGCTCGATCTCCGATTGGGCCGGGCAGATCGAGCGCGAGGCGCAAAAGCAGCCGAAGGCTAAAGCGCCGAGGAAGGTCCCCGAGCGCTCTGCTGCGCCCGGGCGCACGGCGCGCGGCACCTCGATGGGCGGCGCGGCATCGGCGAAAGAACGCGCCGCCGCCGGCCTCAACCCGGTGGCCGGTCTCGACATCAGCCTGGAGGACGCCGAGCAGGTTTCCTCGAGCGGTGTGACCGCGACCGTCGCCGCACTGTCGAGGCTCATCGAATCCGGCAATCCGCTGCACAAGGATGGCCAGCTTTGGACGCCGCACCGGCCTGCCCGGCCGGAAAAATCGGAAGGCGGCATCGCCATCAAGATGGTGTCGGATTTCGAGCCCGCCGGCGACCAGCCGACCGCCATCAAGGACCTTGTCGAGGGTGTCGAGCAAAGCGACCGCACCCAGGTGCTGCTCGGCGTGACCGGCTCCGGCAAGACCTTCACCATGGCCAAGGTGATCGAGGAAACGCAGCGCCCTGCCCTGATCCTGGCGCCGAACAAGACGCTGGCCGCGCAGCTCTACGCCGAGTTCAAGAAATTCTTCCCCGAAAACGCGGTCGAGTATTTCGTCTCCTATTACGACTACTACCAGCCGGAAGCCTACGTCCCGCGCACCGACACCTATATCGAGAAGGAATCCTCGATCAACGAGCAGATCGACCGCATGCGCCACTCGGCGACGCGCTCGCTGCTGGAGCGTGATGACGTCATCATCGTCGCCTCCGTCTCCTGCATCTACGGTATCGGCTCGGTCGAGACCTACACGGCGATGACCTTCCAGATGCAGGTCGGTGACCGGCTCGACCAGCGCGCCTTGCTTGCCGACCTCGTCGCCCAGCAATACAAGCGCCAGGACATCAACTTCGTGCGCGGCTCGTTCCGCGTGCGCGGCGACACGATCGAGATCTTTCCGGCCCACCTCGAAGACCGCGCCTGGCGCATCTCGATGTTCGGCGACGAGATCGAGGCGATCACCGAGTTCGATCCGCTGACCGGCCAGAAGACCGGCGAGCTGAAGAGCGTCAAGATCTACGCCAATTCGCACTATGTGACGCCGCGGCCGACCTTGAATCAGGCTATCAAGTCGATCAAGGAAGAGCTGCAATACCGCCTGCAAGAGCTTGAAAAGGCTGGCCGTCTGCTTGAAGCGCAACGTCTCGAGCAGCGCACGCGCTTCGACCTCGAGATGCTCGAGGCGACCGGTTCCTGCGCCGGCATCGAGAATTATTCGCGCTATCTCACCGGTCGCCAGCCGGGCGAGCCGCCGCCGACCCTGTTCGAATATGTGCCGGACAATGCGCTGATCTTCATCGACGAGAGCCACGTCACAGTGCCGCAGATCGGCGGCATGTATCGCGGCGACTTCCGCCGCAAGGCGACGCTGGCCGAGTATGGCTTCCGCCTGCCCTCCTGCATGGACAACCGGCCGCTGCGCTTCGAGGAATGGGACGCCATGCGCCCGCTGTCGATCGCCGTCTCGGCGACGCCGGGCGGCTGGGAGCTCGACCAGTCCGGCGGCGTCTTCGCCGAGCAGGTCATCCGCCCGACCGGGCTGATCGACCCGCCGGTCGAGGTGCGCCCCGCCAAGAGCCAGGTCGACGATGTCGTCGGCGAAATCCGCGAGACGACCAGGCTGGGCTACCGCACGCTGGTCACGGTTCTCACAAAGCGCATGGCCGAAGACCTCACCGAATATCTGCATGAGAACGGCATTCGAGTCCGCTACATGCATTCCGACATCGACACGCTGGAGCGCATCGAGATCCTGCGCGACCTGCGCCTCGGCGCCTTCGACGTGCTGGTCGGCATCAACCTGCTCCGCGAAGGCCTCGACATTCCCGAATGCGGCTTCGTCGCCATCCTCGACGCCGACAAGGAAGGTTTTTTGCGCTCCGAGACCTCGCTGATCCAGACGATCGGCCGCGCCGCGCGCAACGTCGACGGCAAGGTCATCCTCTACGCCGACCAGATCACCGGCTCGATGGAACGGGCGATGGCGGAGACCAACCGCCGCCGCGAGAAGCAGATGGAGTGGAACGCGGCCAACGGCATCACGCCGGAATCGGTCAAGTCGCGCATCGCCGACATCCTCGATTCCGTCTACGAGAAGGACCACGTGCGCGCCGACATCTCGCAGTTCACCGACGATGCCGGCGCCATGATCGGCAACAATCTGAAAACCCATCTCGAGGCGCTGGACAAGCAGATGCGCGATGCCGCCGCCAATCTCGACTTCGAGAAGGCCGCCCGCATCCGCGACGAGATCAAGCGGCTGCGGGAGATGGAACTGTCCATCTCGGACGACCCGCTTGCCCGCTACGCCGATATGGAAAGCCCGGTTTCCGGCCGCGAGAAAGGCAGGCACAACAAGGGACGTGCGGTGCACCGCTCCGTCGATGACGACGCCAAGGGCCTGTTCCGCAAGCCGCATCTCGACGAGATGGGCGCCGACGGCGCGGTGCCGGTGAAGAATCCGCTTTTCGCCAAGCCGTCGATCGACGACATGGGACCGGGCACCGACATGCCGACGCCAGCTGGCGCGGTCTCGCGTTCGCTGTTCAAGAAGCAATCGGCGCAGGAAGCGCATGGCTCCGACTTCGGCATCCCGGGCGACCGCACCGGGTCGCTGTTCCGCAAGAACTCGCTCGACGAGATGACGGTGCGCCGGACCGAAAAACCCGTCGAAGGAACGGTGCCTACGAAGCCACGGCCAATCTCCCCCCTTGTGGGGGAGATGTCCGGCAGGACAGAGGGGGGCGCGAAGGAACGCGACGATAAACCCATCGTCCGCCAGCGCTCTGGCATCGGCTCTTACGAAGACCCAGCCGATGAGCGCCGTCAAAAGCGCCGGCCGAGCAAGACTGGGCGGCCGGGGCACTGATTTCTGAAGAGATTGATATGTTGCCGGCGGGACAGCGCTCTGTCCTGCCGGACATCTCGCCCACAATGGGCCCACAAGAGGGGAGATCGGTAGTTTCAGCGCCCCCGCTCTGTCCTGCCGCCC
>NZ_RZSF01000238.1:0-10707 GCF_004023325.1 Mesorhizobium sp. M1A.F.Ca.ET.072.01.1.1
ATGACAGCCAGGTCGGCGAGCGCGGTGTGACGCTTTCGGGCGGCCAGCGCCAGCGCGTGGCGATCGCCCGCGCCATTCTGCGCGACGCACCGATCCTGCTGCTCGACGAGGCGACCTCGGCGCTCGACGCCGAAAGCGAAACGCTGGTGCAGACGGCGCTGGAGCGGCTGATGCGCGGCCGCACCACCATCGTGATCGCCCACCGGCTGGCGACGGTGCTCAAGGCCGACCGGATCCTGGTCATGGACGGCGGACGCATCGTCGAGGAAGGCACGCATCAGAGCCTTGTCGCCAAGGGCGGCACCTATGCGCGGCTCGCCAAGCTGCAGTTCGAGACCGGAGCGAGCGCCTTCAAGGGCGCGGCGGAGTAGAGCGCGCCTTCTCGGCAGGAACCGCCGTGCGGCTATCTGCGACGGAAGGCCATCAAAAGCGGCACGCCTATGAAGATCGAGACCAGCAGCACCCCGGTGATCACCTGTTGTTGCGACCTGTCAGGATCACTGCCTGGGGGATCCGCAGGCACATCCTGGTAGGTGAAGTCGTATGTCCAGTCGAGATTGTCGCCGACGTCCTTGACCGACTTCAGATAATCGCTGATCGCCTTGGCCGGAACCTGCGTAGCCAGCGTCCGGAAATCCCACTGCACCTCGAAAGTGGTCGGCGTATTGCTCCAGGACGACGTCAGCGAAAGGTAAGGCGTGACGACACTCTTCATCTGTCCGCCGGAAAACCTCGCCTTCAGATTGCGCACCGTCACGCTGTGCCTGCGGTAAACGGGCGACCCAAGCGAGACGGGTCCGGCGCGATCCACCGTGGTCGGGGTCGGCAGGTCGGTGCCGAGGTCGGCCGCTTTGATCGAGAAGTTCTTGGCGAGATCGTTGGCGGCCAGCGCTTGAGCCGGCAGCCGATAGCTCTCCCGTATATTGATGATGTCGCCGTCACGATTGTCGAAGATTTCCAGCTTTGCGGCGCTTTCGATGCCGGGGTAGCGCTTGCTGTAATATTGCAGATAGGCGTCGGACAGTTCGCTACCGACCGGCTGGCGAGCTTGCTGCGCATGTAGTCGGCGTCGGCGCCCTCATGGGTCGACAGCACTGACAGCGTCAGCTGGCCACCAGGTTTGTCGGGAAAGAAAAACTCTTCGGCAACCTTGATGGTTGGGCTTTTAGGCTCCGGACTGGGCATCTTCTCCAACTCGCCACTGCCAAAGACTGGCAGGGCGAAGCCGTAGTCCGGCTGCGGGAAATTGCTTGCGTAGCCGCCCTGCAGGTAATTGGTGGCGTCGAGCCAGTACGCCTTGGTCCCGATCGTCGCCTTGACGATGGCATGGTCGAAGTTGCGCAACGCCGGCAGGTGTTGGTCCAGCGCCCGCCCGTGGTCGAGATCGGCCAGCGCGACCTGGGCAGAAACGCCCAGCCGTGCGAGCGCCGACGTAAGCAGCAGCGCCTTGTCCTTGCAGTCGCCAAAGCCGCTCTGGACAACCGTCGCCGGATCGCGCGGAATATACGACCCGGAGCCTATCGACAGACTGACATAGCGGATCTCATCCTGGACGAGGCGCATCGCCTGGATCATCCGATCCTCTGGCAAAGGGTGCCTCGCAGCGATCTCGTCGAGCTTGGCGGCAAAAGCCGGCGGGAAGGCGGTGGCCGGCTTGTAGTAAGGCTGAACGGCTTCGATCACGCTTTGCCAACTGGCGGTGGAAGAGACGTCGATCGATCCCCAGGCCGGGAAATCCGTCGGCACGTTCTCCTCCACCTTGACAGGCTTCGGATTGGCAATCTCCCAGAGATAGACGGAGTCCGTTCCCGACGCGGAGATGGTGGGCTTGATCTCGGTTCCTCGCGGCTTGATCACGAGCGGCTGCGAGGCCGGCCAAGTGACGCTGGTGCGGATCAGCCCCACCGGGTCTTCCCACTCGGTCGAGAAGTTGTAGAAGAACAGGCCCTTGCCGACGTGCGGTGTGATCTCATAGGTCTCGCCATAATCGACTATGTCGCCGACACGCACGTCGTCAATGTTGACATGAGCGGTCAGCCAGCCGTCATAGACGCCCTTTTCGGCGTCCTTCTCCTGCCGGAAAATGTCGAACTTAGCGTCATCGAGCTGGTCCAGCACGACGCCGTCGCGGATGATGCGCAGATGGTTGAGCGTGACCTTGTGCTTGGACGGATCGAACTGCAGATCGATGCTGGCGCCCCGCTCAAGGCCGGGACGGTCGACTATTCTGTAGACCGTGCGCGAATAGTCGTCATAGCCGTAGTCGCGATGGATGATCTGCTCGTCCGCGAGCAGCCAGGAAATGCCATTCTTGATCTGGTCGGCCCGCGCCGGATCGGCCGCCGGGACATCGACCGACCTGATCCAGGCCGCCTCCGGCCCTTTGCGGACGACCTCATCAGCATCCGCCGGAAGGATCGGACCGGCCAGTACGGCCAAAAACAGACCGAGGCAACGGAACGACCCGACCTCACGAAAACTGCCACCCACCAATGTTCAAGCCCACTGAAGCAAGGAACACTCTTTGTCAGAGTCTTTCCCGCCAAAGTAAAGGCCGGCACTGCATCTTTTGCGCAGCTCGATCTGGTGGGCCAGCGAGGCCGCCTCAGTCGCCGTAGCGCTTGCGCAAATGTTCCGTGAAATAGGCGGCGTTGAGCTTCTCGCCGGTGGCGCGCTCGAGCAGCTCCGGCGTCGACCAGCGCGAGCCCTGCGACCAGATCTTGTCGCGTCGCCACTCATTGATGGCGCTGAAGTCGCCCTTGGCGAGATCTCCGTCGGCTGACGGATGCTCCCTGGTCAAGGCGGCCCACTGCTGTGCCGCCATCATGGCCCCCAAGGTGTAGGACGGGAAATAGCCGAAGGCGGCGCCCGGCCAGTGCACGTCCTGCATCGGCCCGTCGGCCGGGTTGTCGATGGTCGACAGGCCGAGATAGTCGCGCATCTTGGCATCCCAGGCCTCGGGCAGGTCGGCTGCCTCCAGCCGTCCTGAGACGAGCTCCTGCTCGAGCTCGTAACGCAGGATGACATGCAGCGGATAGGTGACCTCGTCGGCGTCGACGCGGATAAAGCCGCGTTCCACATGATGGACATGCGGCAGGATGTCGTCGATCGACCAGGCTTCGCCGAGATGCTTCTCGACAACCGGCAGCGCCCAGCGCCAGAAGGCGGGGTTGCGGCCGATCTGCTTCTCGACGAACAGGCTCTGGCTCTCATGCACGGCCATGCCGCGCGCCTTGCCGAGCGGCCAGTGCGACCAGGCTTTCGGCAGATTCTGTTCGTAAAGCGCGTGACCGGTCTCGTGCAGCACCCCCATCAGCGCCGACAGGAAATCGGAAGTCTTGTAGCGGGTGGTGATGCGCACATCGGTCGGCACGCCGCCGCAGAAGGGATGGTGCGACACCGCCAGCGAGCCATGGGTGAGGTCGAAGCCGACCGCCGCCATCATGGCAAGACCAAGCTCGCGCTGCTTCTCGACGGCGTAGCTGCCGGAGAGCGGCTTGAGCGCGTGCTTCGCCAGCCGCGCATCCTGCACGGCCAGCGCATGCGGCAGGAAATCCTTGAGGAAAGCCTTCAGCTCGACAAACACCGGCGTGATGTCGGCGGCGCGATTGCCGGGATCGTACTGCTCCATCAGCGCGTCATAGGGGGCGAGGCCGAGCGCCTCGGCGCGCAGCGCCGCTTCTTCTCGGACCAGCGCCACGACGCCTTCCAGTGCCGGCAGGAAGCCCGCCCAATCATTCTTGGCGCGCAGGTCGCGCCAGAGCTGCTCGGAGCGCATGCGCGCCGTCGTCTGGCGCTCGACAAATTCGACCGGCAGGCAGGTGAGGTTGGTATATTGCCGGCGCAGTTCCCTTACCGCAGCCTGCTGCTCGTCGTTCAGCGGTTCGGCTTCGGCGGCGGCGATCCAGTCGCCGATCTCCGGCGCGGTAGCCTGGGCGTGCAGCATGCCGGCCAGGGCCGACATCGCCTCGGCGCGCTTCTCGCCGCCGCCAACCGCCATGTGGGTCGCCTCATCGGCGCCGAGAATGGCCAGCGCATGTTCCAGCGCTTCGAGCCTATGGCCGAGTAGATCGAGTTTTTGGAAGGACATGGATGGTTTCCGGCTGCAAAGGGGTTGGCGCGAAAAGATACCAAGGCGCGCAGCTTGGCAACCCTGATCCGCCCGTTCCGGATCAGCCCATCTTGCCTTGCAACAGCGCTGCGTGATCAAAGGTTGGGGCCAACGAGCGGAGGGGACAATGATCGGCAATATCCTGACCGGGCTGGTGGCGCTGATCCATTGCTACATCGTCTATCTGGAGATGGTCCTGTGGGACACGCCGCGCGGCCACAAGGCGTTCAACCTCAAGCCGGACTTCGCCAGCGCCTCGAAAGTGCTCGCCGCCAACCAGGGGCTCTATAACGGCTTTCTTGCGACAGGCCTGATCTGGGGGCTCTATCTCGGCACCGGCGGGTTCCAGATCAAGATGTTCTTCCTGCTTTGCGTTGCCGTCGCCGGCCTCTATGGCGGGGCGACCGTCGGCCGCAAGATCCTGTTCGTCCAGACGCTGCCTGCGGTGCTTGCCATTATCGCGCTTTGGCTCGGCCGGTGACTGAAAAAAGGACGCCCTCGGGCCAGGTCCCTCGGGCGCCAGATCGTCCCTTCCTGGTCTCGGAACGGCAGTCGCGGACCGAAACCGCTCAGCCGTTCGGATAGTGACCGCCGTCGGCGCCGTCGCCCATCAGGAAGCCGCTGCCGGTATCGGTTCTCAGCTTTTGGTCGACATTGTCGAGACGGCGCAGCAGGTCGTGATATTGCGCAGCCGGAATCCTGCCGTGATCCGAAGCGGCTACGTGCTCGGCCACCTGGCTGATGTGCGCGGCGCGCATATGCAGTTGCTGCGCTTCCGAGGCCGAGATGTCGTTTGCTTGCCGCGCGTCGGCGATGCCCTGATCCACACCCTGGACCTGCTCGATCAGGCTGGTCACCCGCGGTCCGGTGAAGTCGGTTGGATCGGTTGCGTCGAGAGCGCCCTTGTGATGTCCGGCGGCGTAGGCGCCGGCGAGCGGGGCGGCGATCAGAACCGCGGCGAGAGTTGCAGTCTTGAGAGATGTTAAAGCGCGCATGACGGCGCGTCCTCCTGCTGGGGAAGGAGCGGCCATCCCGCTCCGCTTCCGAGCTAGTGGGCCGTCCGGTTCCGTCGCGTCGCGATGGGAGGCATCGCCGGCGGTTCCCGGCCCTGCGCAGCAAATTAGGGCCGCCAAGTCGCCGAGTGTAATTAAAAAAAGATAATGTTTTCAGGCCTTGCCGGCGAGCCTCTGCGCGCTAGAGTTGAGCCTGCGAACAAATTCGCGTGAGTTCGCGTGATGCCGGATCAACGTTCGGTGAGCTTCAGTTCAATTCGGCGATTCTTGCTGCGCGCCTCATCCGTGTCGGCCGGATCGAGCGGCTGGAATTCGCCGAAGCCGGCGGCTACCAGCCGGTTCGCCGGCACGCCGTTCTCGATCAGGAACTTCACCACCGAGGTCGCACGGGCGGTCGACAGCTCCCAATTGTCGCGATAGCGGCCGGTGCCGGACAAGGGCTTGTTGTCGGTGTGGCCGTCGACGCGCAGCACCCAGCTGATCTCAGGCGGGATTTCCCTCTGCAGCTCGATGACGGCATCGGCGAGCTTCTTCATCTCGACCTTGCCGGCATCGTTGATCTCGTCGGAGCCGGTCGGGAACAGCACCTCCGACTGGAAGACGAAGCGGTCGCCGACGATGCGAATGTTCTCGCGGTCGGCGAGGATCTCGCGCAGCCGGCCGAAGAAGTCGGAACGGTAGCGGTTGAGCTCCTGGACACGCTGCGCCAGCGCCACGTTCAGGCGGCGGCCGAGATCGGCAATCTTGGTGTTGGACTCGCGGTCGCGCTGCTCGGACACGTTGAGCGCGTCCTCGAGCGCCGCGATCTG
Organism: Mesorhizobium sp. M1A.F.Ca.ET.072.01.1.1; assembly: GCF_004023325.1. Lineage (NCBI taxonomy): Bacteria > Pseudomonadati > Pseudomonadota > Alphaproteobacteria > Hyphomicrobiales > Phyllobacteriaceae > Mesorhizobium > Mesorhizobium sp. M1A.F.Ca.ET.072.01.1.1. The sequence goes on from NZ_RZSF01000238.1 coordinate 5,934, forward strand.
CTTGCGCAGTGCCGCGATCTGCTGGTTGAGGATCTCGACCTGGCTCAGCGCTTGCTGGCTGATCTGGCGCTGGTTGCTGAGTTCGCCGGACAGCGCGTCCGCCCGCTTGTTGGCAGCGTCGCCGGCGCCGGCACCCTGCTCCAGCAATTGCTGAAGACGGCTCTTTTCCGCCTCCGCCGCCGACAGCGAGGCCTGCAGATTGGCGAGCGTGTCTTCCTTGTCCTGGCTGTTCGAGCGCTCCAGCGCCAGCAACTGCGTCAGCTCGTTGATCTGCGAGTTGAGGCGGCTGAGCACGGTGTCCTTGCCGGAGATTTCGCGGCTGAGCAGGAATTGCGCCAGCACGAAGACCGTCAGCAGGAACATGATGGCGAGCAGAAGCGTCGACAGCGCGTCGACGAAGCCGGGCCAGTAGTCGATGCGGCGATCGGCGCGCCTCCTTGCCAGCGCCACGTCAGTGCACTCCGGTCTTCTTCAGGGCGTCAGCGATCTTTTCCAGCGTGTTGCGCATCGCCTTCTGTTCGTCCGACTGCGCCTCGACCCAGTCGCGCATGATCTGCTGTTCCGAGCGCATGTTCTTGACCAGCCCGGAAATGCCGTCCGCCAGGTTGGCCATGGCGGTGGCGACGCGCGGGTTGGAGCCGCCGCCGTTCTCCTGCAGGCTGCGCAGCCGTTCCGACAGCAGGCGGATCTCCTCCGACGGCTCGGCGCGCGCCGATTCCGACACGACGATATCGGACGAGAGATCGGTGACCGAGGACAGCCAGTTCTCGAGCTCGGTGTAGAAGCGGGTCTGGGCGCGGCCGGCCTGCAGGTCGAGGAAGCCGAGCACCAGCGAGCCGGAGAGGCCGAACAGCGAGGACGAGAAGGCCGTGCCCATGCCGGCGAGCGGCGCCGACAGGCCCTGCTTCAGCGCGTCGAGCACGGCGGCGGCATCGCCGCTGCCGGGGTCGAGCGCCTCGATCGTCTCGCGGATGGAGGCGATGGTGTTGAGCAGGCCCCAGAAGGTGCCGAGCAGGCCAAGAAACACCAGCAGTCCGACAAGATAGCGCGAGGTGTCGCGGCTTTCATCGAGGCGCGTGGCGATGGAATCGAGCATGGTGCGCATCGAAGAGGTCGAGAAGGCGATCGTCGACGAGCGGCCGATCATCGCCTTCATCGGCGCCAGGAGCACCGGCTCGGTGGTCTCGGAGCCGGCGCGGAAGGAATTGACCCAGCGCACCTCTCTGAACAGCCGGCCGACCTGGGCGAAGGCGAGCAGGATGCCGACGGCGAGCACGCCGATGATCAGCCCGTTGAGGCCGGGGTTGCTGGAGAAGGCGGTGGAGATCTGGCGGGTGAGGATGGCGGCGATGAAGGCGACGATGACCAGGAAGATCACCATCGTGAGCAGGAAGACCTGCGGGCTCGACAGCTTGTGCGGATCGTAGACCAGGACATCCGAGCGCCTGCCGAAGGATCTGAGAAAAGCCATCCGTGCCCCGTTTCCGATGCCACCCGCCGCAGAATTGCCGCGACTCTAAACGGAATTGTGACCAAATTGAATGGTGCTTGACAATATCGCCCCGCGCGGGTCGTTTCAAAAACGGCTGATGACCAGACAGTCGACCATGGCGGCCAGGTGCAGCCCGGCGCCGGTGACGACGAAGCCATGCCAGACGGCATTGTGGAAACGCAGGCCTTTCCAGGCAAAGAAGATGACGCCCAATGAATAGACAATGCCGCCCGCGACCAGCAGCATGACGGAGGCTGGCGGCAGAGTCGCGACCAGCGGTCCGGCGAGCACGACGCCGCTCCAGCCGATGGCGAGATAGAAGAGGATCGCCAGCCGGTCGTAGCGTCCAGGCAGGAACATCTTGATGGCGATGCCCAGTGCCGCCGCGCTCCACACGATAACGATCATCGGCACGGCAAGCGCGGACGTTTGGAGCTGGGCCAGGAAAGGCGTGTAGGTGGCGGCGATCAGCAGATAGATCGCGGCATGGTCGAAGCGGCGCAGGATCCACTTCGCCGGCCACGATATCGGCCACAAATTATAGGCCAGCGATACCGACAGCACGGTGAGCAGCGACACAACGTAGAAGACGGCGGCGATGTACTCACCCGGGCCGGAATGGAAGGCGGCTAAAGCCAGGAAGGCCGAGCCGGCGGCGATCGCCAGCACGATGCCCACAGCATGGACGATGCCATCGGCGATCATCTCGGCGCGCGAATAGTGCCAACGGCCGACAAAGGGGATTTCGATCGATGTATTTGCGCGAGCGTCGTTCATGAATGATCCTGCAACCATAATCTGGGCAGTCGCGGATCAGTATTTCAAGCTTCGGTTGCGGTTTTGCGACGAGCGCGCCGCGCGTCCTTTCGACGCGCAAAGGAGACAGCCCTTTGATTTGCGCTTATCCGTTCCGAACCGGAGATCAGCGAAATCGATTCCCGATTTCGGGGTGATGCGATAGGGGCGCTTCAGCGCGCAGCCAGCGGCTTCTTTACCGTCTTCAAGAGGGCGCGTTGGATAAGCTCGTTGCCGGCGACGATGGAGCCGGCCTCCAGAATGTCCTGCCCGCCATCCATATCCGAAACGAAGCCGCCCGCTTCGCGGATAAGCAGGGCGCCGGCGGCGATGTCCCAGGCCGAAAGGCCGGTTTCCCAAAACCCGTCCATGCGGCCGGCCGCGACATAGGCGAGATCGAGCGAGGCGGAGCCGAGGCGGCGGACGCCGGAGACCTCGGCCATGACATTGCGCAACTCGATCAGGAAGTTGCCGTGCTGGCCGCGCCCGAGATGCGGCACGCCGCAGCCGATCACGGCATCGGTGAGCTTGGCGCGTCCGGCGACGCGCAGCCGGCGGTCGTTCATGAAGGCGCCGCCGCCGCGCTCGGTGGTATAGAGCTCGTCCATGGCCGGATTGTAGACGACACCGGCGACGATCTGGCCCTGGCGCTCGAGCGCGATCGAGACCGCGAAGAGCGGGATGCCGTGGAGGAAGTTTGTCGTGCCGTCGAGCGGGTCGACGATCCAGCGATGCTGGCCATCCTCGCCGTCGACGGCGCCGCGCTCCTCCATCAGGAAGGCGTAGCCCGGCCGCGCCTTCGACAGTTCGGCAAAGACGATCTCTTCGGCCTTGCGGTCGGCCTGGCTGACATAGTCGCCAGGCCCCTTCATCGAGACCTGCAGGTTCTGCACCTCGCCGAAATCGCGCGACAGCGACCGGCCGGCCTTCATCGCGGCCTGGACCATGACATTGAGGAGAGCGGAACGCGCCATTCTTCTTCTTCCTGTGTTGGCCGTTTTATTCTGCGCGACGCACGTAAGTGATCTCGTTGGTGTCGACGATGATGCGCTCGCCGGCCGAGATGAAGGGCGGCACCAGGACGCGGACACCGTTTTCCAGCACTGCAGGCTTGTAAGAGGACGCCGCCGTCTGGCCCTTCACCACAGGGTCGGCCTCGGTGATGGTCAGCGTGACCTGGTCGGGCAGCGAGATGCCGATCGGCCGCTCCTCATAGAGTTGGACCGTGACCATCATGCCGTCCTGCAGGAACGCGGCGCGCTCGCCGACGAAATCCTTGTTCAGTTCGAGCTGCTCGTAGCTTTCGGTGTCCATGAAAACCAGCGCGTCGCCCTGCTCGTAGAGGAAGGAGAAATCCTTCATCTCCAGCCGGATCTGCTCGACGGTCTCGGCCGAGCGGAAGCGCTCGTTGAGCTTGGTGCCGTTGATCAGGTTCTTCAGCTCAACCTGGTTGTAGGCGCCGCCCTTGCCGGGCTTCACGGTGTTGGTCTTGACCGCGACCCAGAGGCCGCCGTCATGCTCGATGACATAGCCGGGACGGATTTCGCTGCCACTGATCTTGGCCATGTTGAACTGATCCGGAATGAGATTTTTGGCGCGGAGCGCGCTTTGGCGCCTCCAAGACCACAAATCGCATTGAGTGGCAAGGGAGGGCGTCGCCAACGCTCATGGGGATTGCCTCTGCCGTCAGCCGTCTTTTCAGGGCAGCCGGTTCGCCTTCTGCAGTGCCTGCTTGGTCTGACCGTCGTCGAGGCCTTGCAGGAAATCGTCCATCTGCGGGTCGATCAACCCGGCGCGCCGGGCGACGATATACCAGGCTCCGGCCAGGATCAGATCGGGGTCGGTACCGATGCCTCCCATATAGAGTTTGGCGAGGCGGTTCTGGGCGGCGACATTGCCGCCTTCGGCCGCGCGCCTCATCCAGGCAAAGCCCGATTTCAGGTCGCGATCGCCGCCGCGCCCCTCGATCATCCATGCGGCGAGATCAAGTTGCGCGGTGTCGTAGTTCTGCCGGGCGGCCTGCGCCAGCAGGGTGCGTGCCTTGGCGTCGTCGCGCGGTTTGCCGCCGGCGCCGTTGGCGTAGATTTGCGCCATCGCATACTCGGCGTCGGCAAGGCCGGTACTGGCGGCGCGCTCATAATACACAGCCGCCTTGGCTATGCCGGCATCGCCCGGATCCTGCTGGACGAGCAATTGGGCGAAGTTGAACTGGGCCAGGCGGTTGCCCGCCTCGGCGGCGGCCTGCATCAGCGCATAGGCTTCCTTGGCGTCCTTCTTCACATAGCGTCCGTCGAGCAGCATCAGCGCATATTGGAACTGCGCCTCCGGCACGCCCTGCTCGGCGGCGAGCCCATACCATTTCGCGGCCTCTGCCGCGTTGAGCGGCACGCCCAGCCCACGCGACAGGATCTCGGCGACCAGTGTCTGCGCCGCCGGGTCGCCGTTCTTGGCCCGCAGCATGGCAAGATTGTAGGCGGTCTTGTAGAG
>NZ_RZSF01000239.1:0-10704 GCF_004023325.1 Mesorhizobium sp. M1A.F.Ca.ET.072.01.1.1
GGCGGGTGCTTGGCCACAAGGCGGCGCCGGTGCTGCGCGAGCTTTGATCCGGCAGCGCCCTTCGGTGGCCTGTCTGCGTTAAATCTTGGTAAGAATGCCGGCGGGAAAAGGCTGAAAATCGGGCTTTTGCCTTCTCACGAAGCGTTACCGCTCGTTACCGTCTTGTTCTTGAGGTCGAGAACGCTCATATTTCGCGCTAGGCATGCTGGAGTCCCGCCAGCGGCGCCTGGTCCAAGGAGGTCGCTCCAAGGACCTGTCACCGGACGGGGCAGAAGCAATAGAGGATTTCCAATGGCTGATCCCATTCGCAACTACCAGACGTCCGCCGCCTCCGGCGCGCGCGTCGATATCGATCAGGGCCTGCGGGCCTATATGATCAAAGTCTATAACCTGATGGGGCTTGGCCTGCTCATCACAGGCATTGCCGCCTGGGGCGCATTCCAGCTTGCCGTCACCGGCGACGGCCAGCTCACCGCCTTCGGCCAGCTCATCTATGCTAGCGCGTTCCGCTGGGTCGTTATCCTGGCGCCTCTCGCTGCCGTGATGTTCCTGTCCTTCAGGATCCAATCGATGAGCGTGGCTGCGGCGCAGACCACGTTCTGGGTTTATGCCGGCCTTGTCGGCCTGTCGCTGTCGACGATCTTCCTCGTCTACACCGGCACCAGCATTACCCAGACCTTCTTCGCCACGGCCGCGGCCTTCGGGGGCCTGTCGCTCTACGGCTACACGACCAGGCGCGACCTGAGCGCGTTCGGCTCGTTCCTGATCATGGGCGTGATCGGGCTGCTGATCGCGATGGTCATCAACATCTTCCTGGCGTCGTCGGCGCTGGCCTTCGCCATTTCGGCGATCGGCGTGCTGGTGTTCGCGGGCCTCACCGCCTACGACACGCAGCGCATCAAGGAGATGTATTTCGAGGGTGACGTCGCGGATGTCGCCGGCCGCAAGGCGATCATGGGCGCCCTGCAGCTCTATCTCGACTTCATCAACCTGTTCATGTTCCTGCTGCAGTTCATGGGCGACCGCCGCTAAACGGTAGCCGTCCGGCTGGACCATAGACTTCGGAAAGGGCGGCCCAACGGCCGCCCTTTCCTTTTGTGCGCTCCTCTGCTGATATTGAGGCAACAGGAAGAACTGCACAAATTATGAGCAATCTGGCGATCAGAGCCGCTACTGCGGCCGACCTCGACCGAATAACCGAAATCTATGCGGACGCGGTCACGCACGGCACCGCAAGCTACGAACTGGAGCCGCCCAGCCGCGCCGAAATGGGCGATCGATTCGACAGTTTGGCACGAGGCGGCTTTCCCTATCTTGTGGCTGAAAGGGAGGGCGTCGTGCTCGGCTACGCCTATGCCGGACCGTTCCGGCCCCGGCCCGCCTATCGCTTCACCGTCGAGGACTCGGTCTATGTGGCGCCCGAGGCCAAGGGCCAGGGCATCGGCCGCCTGCTGATGCTGGCGCTCATCGAGGCGGCACGCCTGGCCGGCTTTCGCCAGATCGTCGCGGTGATCGGCGACGGCCATGCCGACAGCGCCTCGGTGCGCCTGCACGAGAAGCTCGGCTTTCGTCACTCCGGGCGCCTGGAAGGCTCCGGCTACAAGCATGGGCGCTGGCTGGACACCGTGTTCATGCAGCTGCCGCTCAACGGCGGCGCGGAAGTGCCGCCGGATCCGGAGTCACTGCCGGAGCGGAGATTTCGCGGCAAATTGGATAGTTAAGCTTCGACCAGCTTCAGCTTGGGATCGAATACGCCGAGCACGCGGCCGAGTTCCTGACCGCGCTTGAGGATCCGTCCGCCGGCGGCGATGACGGCGAAGGCGCCCTGTCGGCGCGCCAATTTCGGGTCCTTGACGATCTGGAACAGCGGCACTTCGCTGGCGCGGCGGAAGACCGAAAAGACAGCGCAATCGGAAAGATGGTCGATCGCATAGTCGCGCCATTCATTGGCCGCCACCATGCGTCCGTAAAGCCTTAGGATCTGGTCGAGCTCGCGCCGGTCGAAGCGCACCGGCTGGTCGAGGCGTGCGCTGCGCGCCTCATGCAGCGGGATCAGTATTCCGGATGCTTCCCCATCCTCCGTCCCGCTGCTGTGATCGGTCATGCCGCGATCCTTCGATTGAATCTTGCGCCGGCCAAGGTTCGCGCTTTCGCGGCCGAATTGCAAGGGCCGGCGAAGCAGGCTTGCGGTCCGCCGTTTCCGAAAGGTCCAGTCACGTTTGCAAAACGCGTGTTGGAATTGGTGATGCTCTGCCACATTGTCGCCACAAATTATCCGCGCTCATGCCCCAATGTCCGACGAGTTTACCCGCGTTGCCTGAGACGGTTCGGTCCGGCACCGGCTCGTAAACCCCAAGCCCCCCGCCCACGGGTCAGCGTCGGATCGAACCAACCTCGGTTTTTCCTTGGAAAAATCAGGTGCGACGATCCCAAAACCTGAATACCGGCGTCAGAAGCAAGCTGACGCCGGTTTTTTCATGCCTGTCCGCTCTGGCCCGCCGGCCCCTGTCTCGCGGCCAGACGGGCGTCATCACAATGCACGATCAGGGAATGAGAGCTGGAACCGCTGCGCTGGATGAGCGACCAGTCCTAAGGAGCGCATACAGGATCTCATCGCGCCAGATGCCGCCGACACACAGATGATCGCGCAGTAGGCCTTCGCGCCCGAATCCGAGTTTCTCGACCAATTTGCGCGACGGGGTGTTGTTGGGATCGATGAACGCCTGCAGACGGTGCAGGCCGAGATCGTCGAAACAGAAGTCGAGCATCGCCGAGACAGCCTCGGTGGCCATGCCCCGGCTCTGATATGCGGGGTTGATGAAATAGCCGATGGCCGCACGCTTGTTGCGGATGTGGCCATCGTGATAGCTGACGAGGCCGAGGCAGCGGTCAGTCTCAATGTCGGCGACCGCCCAGTGCCGATGGTAGGACGGAGTGCAGGCGACATATCTGAGCACGGTGCACTCGGTCTCGGTCCGCTTGGTGTGGACTGGTGCGTTCCAAAACCGCATCGCCTCCGGGTCGGCAAAGCATTCGTGCATCGCATCCGTGTCCTCAGCCCTGAACTGACGCAGGCGTAGCCGCGTCGTCAGGAGAATCGGGTGCGGCTCGGGTCGCTTTGCCATGGATGCTCTGCTTCGTGGGCCCCGGCCGGCTTTCGTCGGCGATCAGGTTTTGTCAGCGGAGCCGTCAGAGCCGGTCAGGCTTGCGGATGAGCGCGGCGCCGAGAATCGGTCCCGGGACGCCGTCCTTGCCGACGGACTGCAGCAGCACGGCACAGCCGCCCTTCTTCGCAATCTCCGTCATCGGCAGCTCGTAGCGCTGCGCCTTGCCGTTCCACATGCCAGCGATCTGGATGTCGGAAACGGCGTTCCAATAGGTCATGTTGCGGCCGCTGTTTTCGCCCTGGCCGATCTTCACCATCTGCGGCGGATCGAAATAGACGATCACCACATGGGCGTCGGTCGGCCCATTGCCGGCATCGCCGGCGTCAATCATGACCCGATCGCTGGTGCGGCTCACCTTGATGCCGACCCGCATGCCCTCGCCGGTCCTGTCCATGCGGGCCAGCGCGCCGTCTATCTCCTTGCGGTTGGCGCCGTTGACATGGCTGCGGCCGTTGATGACGGCTTGCGGGGTATAGACCGAACGGCTGCCGAAGGCGCGCATATAGTCATACTGCCGCTCGGTGTTCTCTTTGTTGCTCAGCGTGTCCTGCCAGCCCAGATAGTCCCAGTAATTGACGTGATATGCGAGCGCGACGACATTTTCCTTCGCCGCCAGCTCGGCGAAGAATTCATCGGCCGGCGGACAGGAGCTGCAGCCCTGGCTGGTGAACAACTCGACGACGCCCAAAGGCTTTTCAGTCTGCGGCTTGCCGGTCGCGACTTTCTCAAGCTCGGCTGCTGAGGCCACGCGGCTCAACGCCGTGAGGACCAGCGCAACTGCCGTAAGCCGCAATGGTCCTCGCAATGCCATGACCGTTCCAATTCCCGCCGGTCACGCCGGCCTTGTTCTGGTTGCTAAAATATGTGGCAGAACGGACAGTCAACGGGAAGTCACGTTGCGGTGAAATTTTGTCGCCGACCGCAGGTAAGGCGGCGACAGGAGGGGCCACTGCATTCTTCGACCCGGTTCGATTTCGGGACCGCATCGCCGCGAAGGGGTAAGTTTGCTGCTCCGGAGGATTTCTATTGCGCGCCAATCGGACTTGGACTTTGAGCCGGGCCGGAGAATGCTTGGCCTGCCGCAGTTTAACTAGGACGTCAGCAGGCACCAGGCAGTGGGAAAATCTCCCCCTGCCTATGCCTACCGCCTATTCCCTGTCGCTACGCAGCCAAATCGCGCAGCACGTATTGCAGGATGCCGCCGTTCTTGAAGTAGTCGAGTTCGTCCAGCGTATCGATGCGACAGATGATCGGCACGTTCTTCAGCGTACCGTCGCCATAGGTGACCTTGGCCGTCATCTTCTGGCGCGGCTTGATGGCATCCAGGCCGTCGATCTCGACCAGCTCGTCGCCTTTGAGGTTGAGGGAAGCCCATGAGGTGCCGTCCTCGAAGACGAAGGGGATGACCCCCATGCCGACCAGGTTCGAGCGGTGGATGCGCTCGAAGGACTGGGCGATGACGGCGCGGACACCAAGGAGGTTGGTTCCCTTGGCTGCCCAGTCGCGCGAGGAGCCGTTGCCATATTCGACGCCGGCGAAGATGACCAGCGGCACGCCTTCCTTCTTGTATTCCATGGCGGCATCGTAGATCGACATCTCCTCCTTCGAGGGATAGTGGATCGTGTAGCCGCCTTCGCGGCCGCTCTCGCCCAGCATGTGGTTGCGGATGCGGATGTTGGCGAAGGTGCCGCGCATCATCACCTCATGATTGCCGCGCCGCGTGCCGTACTGGTTGAAGTCGGCGACGCCGACGCCGTGCTCGGTGAGGTACTTGCCTGCCGGCGAAGCCGCCTTGATCGAGCCGGCCGGCGAGATGTGATCGGTGGTGATCTTGTCGCCGAAGAGACCAAGCACGCGCGCGCCCTTGATGTCGCCCACTTTGCCGAAGGCGCGGCCCATGCCGGCGAAATAAGGCGGGTTCTGCACATAGGTCGAATGATCGTCCCAGGCATAGGTCTGGCCTTCCGGCGCCTTCACCTTCTGCCAATATTCGTCGCCCTTGAAGACGTCGGCATATTTGCGGGCGAAAAGCTCGCGCGTGACGTTCTTCTCGATGAACTCCTGGATCTCGGCCGAGGTCGGCCAGATGTCCTTGAGATAGACCGGCTTGCCGTCGCTGCCCTCGCCGAGCGGCTCGGTAGTGAGGTCCTTGGTGACGGTGCCGGCCAGCGCATGCGCCACCACCAGCGGCGGCGAGGCGAGATAGTTCGCCTGGACGTCCGGAGAAACGCGACCTTCGAAGTTGCGGTTGCCGGACAACACCGCGGCAGCGATCAAGCCTTTGTCGTTGATGGTCTTGGAGATCGGCGCCGGCAGCGGGCCGGAATTGCCGATGCAGGTGGTGCAGCCGAAGCCGACCAGGTTGAAGCCGATCTGGTCGAGTTCCTTCTGCAGGCCGGATTTCTCGAGATATTCGGCGACCACCTGGCTTCCGGGCGCCAGCGAGGTCTTCACCCACGGCTTCTGCTTCAGGCCGCGCCGGTTGGCGTTGCGAGCCAACAGGCCGGCGCCGATCAAGACGCTCGGGTTGGAGGTGTTGGTGCACGAAGTGATGGCGGCGATCACGACGTCGCCATGGCCGAGATCGTGAGCGGTGCCTTCGACGGCGTAGCGCTTCGAGATCTCGACGGCCTTTTTGTACTCGGTCTCCATCGCCTTGGTGAAGCCGGCGGGAATGTCCTGCAGCGCGACGCGGCCTTCCGGGCGCTTCGGGCCGGCCATCGACGGCACGACGTCGCCGAGATCGAGCTCGAGCAGATCGGTGAAGACCGGATCGGCCGAGCCGGCGTCGCGCCACATGCCCTGCGCCTTGGAATAGGCCTCGACCAGCGCGATGCGGCTTTCCTCGCGGCCGGACATCGTCAGATAGCGGATGGTCTCGCTATCGACCGGGAAGAAGCCGCAGGTGGCGCCATATTCCGGCGCCATGTTGCCGATGGTGGCGCGGTCGGCCAGCGTCATGTTGGAGAGGCCTGGGCCGAAGAACTCAACGAACTTGCCGACGACGCCCTTCTTGCGCAGCATCTGGGTGACGGTGAGCACCAGGTCGGTGGCGGTGACGCCTTCCTTGAGCTTGCCGGTGAGGCGGAAGCCGATCACTTCCGGCAGAAGCATGGAGACCGGCTGGCCAAGCATTGCGGCCTCGGCCTCGATGCCGCCGACGCCCCAGCCGAGCACGCCCAGGCCGTTGATCATGGTGGTGTGCGAATCGGTGCCGACGCAGGTGTCGGGGTAGGCTGTGGTCTCGCCCTCTTCCGCGTTGGTCCACACGACCTGTCCCAGATATTCGAGATTGACCTGGTGGCAGATGCCGGTGCCCGGCGGCACGACGCGGAAGTTGCGGAAGGCCTGCTGGCCCCACTTCAGGAACTTGTAGCGCTCCTCGTTGCGCTCATATTCGAGCTCGACATTGCGGGCGAAGGCCATCGGCGTGCCGAATTCGTCGACGATGACGGAGTGGTCGATGACGAGATCCACCGGCACCAGCGGGTTGATCTTCTCCGGATCGCCGCCGAGCGCCCTGATACCGTCGCGCATGGCCGCGAGATCAACAACGGCCGGAACGCCGGTGAAATCCTGCATCAGCACGCGGGCCGGGCGGTAGGCGATCTCGACACCGGCAGTGCCCTTGTCGGTGAGCCATGCCGCGACCGCCTGGATGCTTTCCTTGGTGACCGAGCGGCCGTCTTCGTTGCGCAGCAGGTTCTCCAGCAGCACCTTCATCGAATAGGGCAGCTGGGCAATGCCGCCAAGGCCGTTTTTCTCCGCCTCTGCGAGGTCGAAATAGACATAGTCCGCGCCACCCACGGTCAGGGTGCGGCGGCAGTTGAAACTATCGAGGGATTTCGTCACGGCGATCCGTCCTTGTCTGTTCAGCCTGAAAGGGAACGGACGCCGTTGGCATGCAATCACGCGCAAAGGTGCGGGTACGGCCATTTCCGCTGTCCGCTCCCGAGCAACCCGAGCCGTTGAAGGCGGCGCGTGCGCTGGTTCGGCGCTAATTCTGTTCCCGCGCCGACCGCTGGCACGGATGAACCGCATATAGAGAATTTTCTGGAATAGTTCTAGACAGTCGAAAAGCAAATTTGTGCGATGCGGCGGCGGCCGCGAAACGGTGCTTTCGGGACGGGCAAGGATGCGGCTGATCGCCGAAAATCTGGGCGGCGAGCGCGGCGGCGAGACGGTTTTTTCCGGTATCGAATTCGCCCTCGACAGGGGCGAGGCACTCGTCGTCACCGGGCCGAACGGCGCCGGCAAATCGACCCTTTTGCGGGTCGTCGCCGGCTTGCTGCCGCCGGCCGAAGGCAAGGTGAATGTCGAGGGCGGCGGCGACGAGTTTCCATCGGTCGCTTCGGCCTCGCACTATCTCGGCCATCTCAATGCGATGAAGACCGCCCTCAGCGTCGAAGAAAACCTGGGCTTCTGGCGCGCCTTCCAGGGCGAGGCTGGTTTGAGCGTGGGGCAGGCGCTGGAGACGGTCGGACTGGATGGGCTCGGGCACCTGCCGTTCGGCTACCTTTCGACCGGGCAAAGGCGGCGCGCCTCGATCGCGAAGCTCCTGGTCAGCCGCCGGCCGGTCTGGCTGCTCGACGAACCGACCGCAGGGCTGGACAAGGCTTCGGAGGAACGATTCGCGGGATTGATGAGAGGGCATTGCCGAGAGGGAGGCATCATCGTGGCGGCCACGCATTTGCCGCTCGGGCTCGAGGGAGCCAAGACGTTGAGGATGGGTGACTGATGTCGGCGCGAGGCACCCCTGGGCGAAGGCATACCAAGTCATGCTAGCCCTCTTCCTCCGCGATATCCGCCTCTCCATCCGCGCCGGCGGCGGCGCGCTGATCGGCGTCATCTTCTTCCTGGCGGTGATTGCCACAATCCCGTTCGGCGTCGGGCCCGACCTCAACCTGTTGTCGCGCATCGGTCCGGCGATCCTGTGGATCGCCGCCCTGCTCGCCTGCCTGCTTGGGCTCGATCGCCTCTTCCAGGCCGACCGCGAGGACGGCTCGCTCGATCTTCTGGTGCTCAACAGCGACCGTCACATGCTGGCGTTGACGGTGCTGACCAAGTGTCTGGCGCATTGGGCGGGCAGCGTGCTGCCGCTGGTGATCGCGGCACCTTTGCTCGGCCTGTTCATGAACATGGAGCCGCTCGGTATCGGCGCGACGGCATTTACGCTTCTTGTCGGCACGCCGGCCATAACCTTCATCGGCGCCGCCGGAGCGGCTGTGGCTGTGGCGCTGCCGCGCGGCGGGCTCTTGATCTCCGTGCTGGTGCTGCCGCTCACCATTCCGGTGCTGATCTTCGGCGTCTCGGCGAGCTATGGCGCGGTGGCCGATCCCGCGCCGTTCCTGCAGCCCTTCCTCATTCTTGCCGCGCTGACGCTGTTTCTTGCCGTGGTCGGACCGCTGGCCGCGGCGCTGGCGTTGCGGCACGGGACGGATTGAGGCGCTGGGGCGTTTCTCAACTTTAGCGCCGCGCCTGATTGCGCGGCATGTGACGCAGAGTTAAGGGAAGGCATGGTCGAACGGATTGGCATGGCAGGCGCGGAAGGTGCGCAGATGGAGCGGCTGGTATGAGCGCGCATGCTCTCTATGTCGCCGCCGCCTATGCCATCAGCGCGATCGTGCTCGTCGGGCTGATCGGCTGGATCCTGATTGACCGGCGGGCGCGCAAGCGTGAGCTCGCGGCGCTCGACGCGGCCGGCGTGCGGCGGCGCTCCGACAAAGCCGGGACGGCGAAGCCGTGAGCGCGGAAACCGGAGCCCCGGCATCGCCCCGTCGCCGCCTGTTCGTGCTGCTTCCGCTGCTGGTTTTCCTGGGCTTGGCGGGGTTGTTCCTGTCGCAGCTTTTGTCCGGCCGCGACGAGTCTGAAATTCCCTCGGCCCTGATCGGCCTGCCGGCGCCGCAGACGAACCTCCCGCCGCTCGAAGGCTCGAACCTGCCAGGGCTGGACTCGAAATCCTTCGCCGGCAAGGTGACGCTGGTCAACGTCTTCGCATCATGGTGCGCGCCGTGCCGGGAAGAGCATCCGGTGCTTTTGGCGCTGTCGCAGGACAAGCGGTTCACGCTTGCCGCGCTGAACTACAAGGACGAGCCGGCAAACGCCCGTCGCTTCCTTGGCGATCTCGGCAATCCCTACCAGGCGATCGGCGTCGATCCGGCCGGGCGCGCGGCGATCGACTGGGGCGTCTACGGCGTGCCGGAGACCTTAGTCATCGGCAAGGACGGCAAGATTGCCTACAAGCATGTCGGGCCGCTGACGCCGGAATCGGCGAAGGATTTGCTGTTGCCGCAGATCGAGAAGGCCCTGGCGGTTTCGGGTTAGGCGTCCCTTGCGTCGTCATCCAGTGCGAGGCAAGGAGCGAAGCGACGCGGCGCAAAGGCCGGCTCGACCGGCCTCGGACTCAACCGTAAATCTGCTTGTGGATCTGGTAGAGCATCTCGGAGCGGTCGGCACGCAGATCGGCGAGATCGCGGCTCGACAGGTTCTCGATTTCTGCGACGAGACGATTGTAGTGGCGGCGCTTGGCGAGGTTGGTGCGAGTGCGGGTGACGAGGTTATCAAAGATCATGACGAGGTTCCTTCTGAGTTATTCCTCCCTGATCGATTGCGAGAATGACATAGGAATGGTGCATTGCAAAAGAAAGATGTTGCAATGCACCATTGCAAGCAGCGCATAGCCGGTTAATGGCGTCTTAGCCCCTCCACGCGTCAACATGCCGTGAGAGGCATCCGCGATCTTGCCTTCTCCGCTCTGTGCTGGCTTGATCGCGCGTCTTTTGATTGCCGGGAGGGAAAGCATGACGGCCGCTGACTATGAACTTCTCGATCCGCGTTTCTCGCGGCTGTTCAACGCCAATGAGCGGGTTGAGAAGCTGTTCACCGGGTGCCGCTGGGCGGAAGGCCCGGCCTGGTTCGCCGCCGGCCGCTACCTCATCTGGTCCGACATCCCCAACAACCGCATGCTGCGCTACGACGAGACCGATGGCAGCGTCAGCGTCTTCCGCCAGCCGTCCGGCAATTCCAACGGCAACACCGTCGACCGGCAGGGCCGGCTGATCACCTGCGAGCATTCGGGCCGCCGCGTCAGCCGCACCGAGCATGACGGTTCGGTCACCACCATCGCCGACAAATGGCGCGGCAAGCGGCTCAACTCGCCCAACGACGTCGTCGTCCGTTCCGACGGCTCGATCTGGTTCACCGATCCCGCCTACGGCATCGACAGCGATTATGAAGGCGACCACGCCGAGAGCGAGGTCGGCGCCTGCAATGTCTACCGCGTCGACCCCGGCACGGGCGAGATCGATGCCGTCATCACCGACATGGTCAGGCCCAATGGGCTCGCCTTCTCGCTCGATGAAAGCCTGCTCTATGTCGCCGACACGGGCCGCACCCATGGCGCCAAGAACCCCGCGCATATCCGCGTCTTCAATGTCGGCAAGGCCGGCAAGAAGGTCTCGGGCGGCAAGGTCTTCGCCGACTGCACGGCCGGCCTGTTCGACGGCTTCCGGCTCGACGAAAGCGGGCGCATCTGGAC